>JAYWFD010000018.1:0-6891 GCA_043778965.1 Candidatus Altimarinota bacterium | reverse complement strand
TCGATGAGCGGAGCTTCAAGTGAGCGTACTATACACCCCTCCATGTCGTGGATAAAGCCTATGATACCCTCACGGCAACGCTTGGGGATAATTGGCAAAAGGAATATATCGTCTGGGATATGTGCTGTGGAGTCGGGAATCTCGAAGTGAAGCACTCGAATCCCCGCAATATCTTCATGTCCACGCTTGATCAGGCTGATGTCGATGTGATGAAGGCGACGAAGACCTGTGTCGCAGCAGAGAGATTCCAGTATGACTACCTGAATGACGATATCACCGATGATGGGAAGATAGAGTACTCACTCACGAACAAAATCCCAGAAAGACTGCGAAAGGCGATCGCTCTAGGCAAAAAGATACTGGTGCTTATCAATCCACCATATGCAGAAGTTGGAAGTGCAAGTAATACTACAGCAGATATTAACTTAGCAAAAATAGGCGTTAATAAAACTAAATGGGGAATATATGGTATGTCAGAGTACGGAAAAGCTAGCAATGAGCTCTTTACACAATTTGTAGCTCGTATTCATAAAGAAATCCCCAATGCAACGTTGGCTATTTTTAGTACAATGAAATATGTAAACTCACAAACTACTGAAAAGTTCCGTAGTGTGTGGAGAGCAAACTATTTAGATGGATTTATTATACATAGCAGGTCATTCGATGGTTTAAAATGAGATTTTCCTATTGGTTTTTTAATTTGGAAACAAATGGGAGATGCAAAAAATATTGATATAATTTCAACAACAGTATTAGATAAATATGCTAATCCGATTGGTGAAAAGAAATTTTATAATATTCCAAATGATAAATTACTAACAAATTGGCTTGATAGACCCCAAGCTAATAATAATGAGATTATCCCTCTTAAAAATGCTATATCACCTGCTACAAGAACTACTGATTTGCGATGTAAAAAATGGTCAGATGACGCTATTGGTTATATGCGTGCTAGTAGCAATGACCTACAACAAGCTAATGACACATCTATTTTCTCTTCTGGATATAGTGGGGGACACGGTTTTTATGTAAATAAACAAAATCTCTGGCAAGCGGCTATAGTTTTCGCAGTTCGTAGACTTATCAAGCCGACATGGATCAACGACCGAGATCAGTTTCTCTGGCCGACAGGAGAGCTCACCGAAGAGTTCAAAGCTGATTGTCTTATCTGGACTCTGTTTAACGGATCCAATCTCACAGCTTCGGCAGATGATCTCGAGTGGAACGGTCGAAAGTGGTCGATCGTGAATTACTTTATCCCATTCACGGAAGCGGAAGTCGGATCACCCGAGAGATTTGAGTCAGACTTCATGGTAGAGTATTTATCCGATAAAAATCTCTCGACTGAGGCAACTGCCGTCATGGAAGAGGGAAAAAAGCTCTGGAAAGCATATTTCTCACAAAGAGATACGCATACGATACGAGAAGAATATAAACTCAACCGTGCCGATGTCTGATGGTATCAGATCCGCAATGCACTGAAATCTCGAAATGAGACAAGCGATTTCCCGCCTGTGAGTTTTGTGAATTTTGAAGAAGCATATCGGACTCTCACCGAGAAACTGAGACCGATGGTATATGAACTGGGGTTTCTGAGGGTGTAAAGTTACGGTGGAAAATAGATAAGAAATCACTATAATATCTTTATGCAACTCGCTGTACTGACATCTCTGATAGAAAAACTCAAGAGTCACGATGAGATCTCATGGATTGAAGCAAAAGATTCACTTGCTGATCCTATAAAAATCTGACAGACTTTCTCTGCTCTTGCGAACTCTGCGAGCTTTTCCAATGAAGAATATGGCTATATGATCTGGTGAATTGAGAATGCTATATGGGAACTCACTGATACGAATTTTACTCTAAAATCCCTCAAACCAAAATGACAATCTTGAGAGATATGGCTCAATGAAAAACTGAATCATCAGTGTCACTTCGAGGAATTTGTATTCAGTATCAAAGATAAAAAAGTGGTTGTAGTCCGAATCAAAAATTGTGGAAGCATACCAGTGCCATTCGAAAAACAAGCATATATTCGAAAATGATCACATAATCAACTTTTAATAGACTATCCCGAGATGCAGAGGGTTATACTGATGAAAAATCTTCAAAGTGACTGGAGTACTGAAATATGCATCGGAGTGGATATATCTTGACTCGATGACAATGCTATCAAGCTTGCTCGTGAAGGGTACGAGACAAAGCATCCACGGTCCTCAAAGAGGCATCTTTCTGACGAACAATTTCTCATAGATCTATGACTCATACATTCAGTGAATGAAATAACAAATGCAGCAATTATCTTGCTTGGAAAGGAAAATACCATACTCAGATATATTCATCGGCATCAAGTATTTTTTGAATACCGAAGTATTCATGAAAAAATCTGATATGATGAAAGGAAAACTTGGCAAAAATCAGCATTTCTTATGCTTGATGATATATGGAATACAATAGATCGATATAATACTCTGACACAATATTCTGAAGGCTTATTATGAAGACAAAATGTGTATTCTATTAACTATCGTGTTACAAAAGAGCTTCTTATAAATGCTCTTATACATCAAGATTTTAGGTTGCCATGACAGATAGATATTCGACTTTCATCACAGTATCTCATCGTTATTAATCCAGGATGATTCATGCCATGAGTTGATTTGAGCAATCTTATATGATCTCGTAGTACGCCCAGAAATCAGAGACTCGCAGATGTGGCTGATAAACTCAATCTCATGGAACGATCTGGTCAGTGAATGGATCTCATATTTTCCGATACAATACGAGAATGAAAGGGAAAACCACGCTATGATAAAAGTGATTCATTTACAGTATATGCCGAAGTACCGCTTATCGTATTGGACATAAACTTTATCAAGTATATTTCTCGTATCTCCGAGGATCAACAGAAACTCTTATCGGCTCATGAATATCTCTTTCTCGAAGGTCTTCGTACTCGAGAAAGGGTGAAGGATGAAAATGCAGATATACAGAAACTTGCAGGGATGTGACTCATAGAAAGTACAGGAAAAACAAGATGAAAACGGTGGATATTATCGCAAAAATATTATGAAGATCACCATATACTAGGGAAACATACTGAGATCAAAGGACTACAACGAGATGAGTACAAGACAATGATACTCAATCATATTCAACAACATGGAAAATGATTCAAAAAGGATTTTATTTTCTTTAATCAGGTTCCAGGATGGGTAGGAAATATACTCACGGAACTAAAGAAAGATGGCAAAATAGAGCATCAAGGCACGCCCAAATGATGATACTGGATAATCGTTAAATAAGAGATAACTAATTGGAAACTAAGAGATAACTAAGAGATTTTCCCCTTATTTGAGCCAAAACTAATAAATTGAAATAATGTAAAAATAATTGATTACTATTTAAACTCCCATGAAATAATCCCTTCCAGAAGCCAATATAAATAAATTATGCTTTAACATAATTAGAACAATTCCAACAACTAACTATATTTTCTATGCCACGCACTCCTCTCCGATACGATCGTGAAGAGTTTGAAGCGAAGGTAGGATCACTCCTGTCTTCTCTCCAGATTCTCCCGAAAAATAGAAATCTCTATATCCTCGCTTGTATCCACCGAAGTGTCCTCAATGAAGCACATATAGGATATGAAGAGTCCAATGAACGACTTGAATATCTCGGTGATGCTGTGCTCGAACTCATCGTGACTGAGGCACTTTTTCATGAATTTACAGAGAAGACAGAAGGTGAGCTCACCGATATAAGATCTGCGCTCGTACGAGGTCGGAATCTCGCAGAAATTGCGAGCAAACTTTCATTTTCTCTTGCGATCCAGCTCTCTCGAGGTGAGTCACTCGCCCTCGGTCATGATAATCCGTATATCCTCGCCAATACTCTTGAAGCGATGATCGGGGCAGTATATCTCGATCAGGGTTTTGATGTCGTGAAGTGATTCATCCTCGAACATGTATATTCGACTCTCCCGAGGATCTTGGCTCATGGACTCTATGTCGATCCTAAGTCGTATCTCCAAGAGTATACTCAGGCAATCTGGGGCATCACCCCGACTTATACGATCGTGAGTGAGGAGTGAGCTGATCACAATAAGCTCTATGTGATATCCGCTTCACTGGGTGAGGTCACGCTGTGAGAAGGAAAGGGATCAAGTAAGAAAAAATGAGAGCAGGATGCAGCAGAGAATGCTGTGAGCCGAAAGAAAGACTGGGAGAAAAAAGTGACGCTTCCAAAAAAAATCATCTAGTCTATTCTTGCCTTTTCCCATGTTTTCTGATACCATCATGTTATGACATCAATCCCGAAAGACCAATATCCCAAAGATTTCTACTATCATCGTACCGCTTCACCCACGTATCGAGCCTATCTCGAAACCTGTGGACTCGTGACC
The DNA here is from genome assembly GCA_043778965.1 of Candidatus Altimarinota bacterium. Lineage (GTDB taxonomy): Bacteria > Patescibacteriota > Gracilibacteria > BD1-5 > UBA2023 > JAGOMW01. The sequence continues at coordinate 2,483 of JAYWFD010000018.1, read as the reverse complement.
TTTGATATCGATCATCCGCCACAATATTCTTGGAAAAAAAAGATTTTCGGAAACTGGTTTGGGGTCATAAAAAGTGAGCGTATCGCCTATGAGCCTGATATCCTAGAACTCAAAAAAGCTACAGGACTAGAGCATGCTTTCGTCGTGTGGATCCCGTATGGAAGTGTCGATATCCCATCACCATGGAGAAGGCTCTGGTTCACGGATCACTTCGAAGAGACGGGATATGCGAAGCTCCTCTATCCCCAAAAAGAAGTATCAGGAAAGAGTGATAGTCCGAAAGAAGCCTTACAGAAACTTCCTACTCCAGCATATCTTGCTTCGTGGAATGATCGATCTCGTCGAGCACGTAAGAAATTCCTCACTTCTGGTGCCACCGTGAAAGCGGTCACTCCAGAGGAGTTTGCACATGGTTTTCGTACGACCAAAGTGAAACACTGGTACAAGTCCGCCTATATCAGCTACTATAATCGTATGGTATCTCTCGATGCATCCAAGATCCGACAGTGGCTCGCATATGGTCCTTCAGGAAAGGTGATTGGAGGTCTCGCGGTGCATGATTTCCTGGGAGATCACTCAGTTCATCTTGTAGCCTTCACGGAGCAGAAATCTTATGACCTACAAGCAGGGACAGGGCTCATGGATATATGGTTCTCTGATTCATATGAGAAGGGATATCAGTACCTCTCATTCGATCATCTCCGTAACAAAAATGGTCCCCGAGACCAAAGAGGATATACAGCATTTAAGGAAAATTTCATCACGGCACAGCTTTCATTTAAGGAAGCGTACTTTCGATTCTTTTAGACACTTCCATTTTTCGGGATTTTATAGTATTCGAGGAGATATTTTGCGATATCAGCGAATAGGGCTGAGGAGGTATTTTCAGAGTATTGATCTGTACGAGGACGATTGATCGAGAGGATGAGGACAAATTTTGGATTATTCGCAGGAGCATATCCTCAGTATGAAGTGATAGTATGCCCCACATCTTGACCGACGATACGATTCTCATACCCTCACTTGTAGGGTATCTGTGAAGTACCCGTCTTTCCGGCAATCGTATACCCAGGGACTCATCACTTTTTTGCAAATCCATTTCGTACACCATCGACGAGCATAGCAGTGATGATTTTGGATGTTTCTTCTTTGAGTACACGACGGATAGGAGTGGGGATAGTATCGATCTTCTTCCCGTCGGGATAGGTGATAGATTCTACGATATGAGGTTCCATATAGACTCATCCATTTGCGAGTACTGAGTATGCTGCAGCCATTTGGAGTATCGTCGCATTGATACCTTGACCGAATGACATGGTGAAAAATTGCGTACGAGACCATTTCTCGTATGGAGAAATTTGAGAATAATTCTCCCCGTCGAGGGTGATATTCGTCTTAGTACCAAATCCAAAATCTTGTATATACTTAAAAAAGAGTGAAGGCCCGATCTTCTCTATGATAGAGATCATCCCTACATTACATGACCAATCAAGAGCATGGAGGTATGTATGACGTCCAGTACACTGAGATGCGACATTCGATATACGAGAACTTCTTCCTCATTCGTAGGTGAGTTCTACATATCACTTATCGTAGTACGTATCACTTGGTCTTATCTCACCAGTATCGATACCGATAGCAGCAGTGATACCCTTAAATACTGATCCAGGTTCATAAAATGCTGAAATGATATCATTGGTATAGACTCAGGCTCAGAACTTATTTTTATATTTATATTTTATGACATTAAAGTTCTGTATATCAGCGATCTCGGCTTCTCGGAGTTTTAGTCTTTGGCCTTCTATATTTGCAAATACACTTCCACTCAGCGTATCTACGATATAGAGAGGAACACCAAAAAGATCAAAATAGGGGTTTCTATATTTCGCATAACTCACCATCTCCATATCATATATTTGTGTCGCATTATTCACATCATAGTCAGGATAGTTTACCATAGCTTTTATCGCACCAGTATGAGGATCCATGACAATCACGCTTCATTTATTCGCACGGAATCTCTCCACTGCAGAAGCAAGGCGTGATGATATTTCTTTTTGGATATTCCGGTCGATCGTCAGAGTGATATCGACTCAGTTCTTGCTAGTTATGAGTCCACGGGATACATATCCATCGATTGGGCGATTGGCATTATCTTTTATGACTCTCTGCGTTGGGCTATCTCCCTGAAGAAGGTTTTGGAAATATCATTCTATTCCATATTTTCCGACTCACTCACCGTCTACGAATCCTGTGATTTGCCCGACGATATTTTTCTCAGGATAAAATCTTACGAGATTATCTTCGATTTTTATAAATGGAACAATAGAATCCTCTATATAGAGTTCCTTATTTTTGATTGCATTTCTTTCCGCATTTACCCTTTTGAGTACGGCATCACGAGTGCTGACATTCATCTTTCGGATAATCTCAAGATGTTGTTTTTTTCTAATCTCCAGTCGAGGAAGTATGTTTTTTGTATC
>JAYWFD010000017.1:0-18189 GCA_043778965.1 Candidatus Altimarinota bacterium | reverse complement strand
CGGTATATATATACAGATAGTTCTGGGAATATGGGAAGTGTTGACCGAGTAGTGAATGTCGTAGCCGTAGCAGATACGACTCCTCCAGTTATTAGTCTCTCTGGTGCTGCTTCTGTGAATGTAGAATATGGTTCATGATTTGTCGATTCTGGTGCAATGTGGATAGACAATATTGACTGAAGTGGGTTTATAGTTGGATTTAACAGTGGAAGTGTGAATACTGGTACTCTGGGAACTTATATTGTTTCATATGAGTACAGTGATTCGGCAGGAAATGTGGGAACAGGGGTAAGTCGTACAATAAATGTAATTGATACTATAGTGCCTGTGGCAAATATCTCATACTCAACTATTCTGACAACGAGTGGGGTCGTTACAGTAAGTCTTACGGGAATCAGCGAACCAATTATCATTACAAACAACAGTGGAAGTAATAATTTCACATTTGGTGCAAACGGATCATTTACTTTTACTTATAGGGATGCCGGTGTAAATACGTGATCTACTACTGCTACAGTCAACAATATTGATACCACACCTCCTATCATTACTCTTATTAGTAACTCATCTGTGACAGTATACAAAGATTCCATTTATATAGACTCTTGAGCTACTGCTCTTGATAATGTTTCTGGTAATATCACCAACTCCATTACTTCATCAGGGAATGTAAATACAAGTATGACATGAACATACACAATTCTTTTTAATGTCACCGATGGAGTCGGAAACATGGCAATACCTGTTATGCGTACTATATATGTAGTAGCTTCTCCTCCTATTGTTTCTTTACCCTCAAGTTGATGAGGTGGAGGATGAGGTGGAAGTTCGGCTTCTTACGTAGGAACCACTATGAACTATAGCTCAAATTCTAGCTCAAACCAAATTACTTCAAGCATGACTCTAGGTATAGTAGCTTTGAAAAAAAATCTCGATGGATCTTTTCTCATTTCCAAAAAATGAGAAACATCTATAGACAATACCAAAGAACTTTTTCTAAAAAACAGTACTCCTGCGGTAATAATAAAAAAAATCTCATTTGCGGAAGATATTACGGATTCAAGCTCTCAAAAAGAGATAATAACTCTCATCAAAAAATGAGTCATAAATAATACAAAAAAATTCTACCCTCAAAGAAGTATGACTCGTGCAGAATTTATAAAAATAATATCCTTATTATACAATTTTCAAGAATTGCAAAATACTCAACTACACTTTAGTGATATAAGTAAACGTTCTGAGTTTCGAAAATATATTGCTTTTGCTGTGGTTATGGGTTGGGTAAATTCAGAACAGAAAACATTTCGCCCAAACGATCCTATTACTCTAAGTGAGGCTCAAAAAATTCTTACCATAGCGAAAGACCAAGGAAGTTCTTATAGTGAAGTTACTAGTACGAAAGCAATAACACGAGAGGAATGAGCAAGAATGATAGTTCAAGAACTTAATTTATAGTATAGTAAACTAACTTGCATATAACCATTTCTCTCTACTCATGAATTCATCGAGTATTTGGTAGAAGATATCGAATGACGTATTGTATTTTCTCACATACAGCCTCAGAAGTGCCCAGTAGTTCTCAATAGGATTGAGATCAGGGGAATATGGAGGAAGATAAAGGAGTCTTGCTCCTCTTTCCTCTATGAGTTCTTTCGTTCTCTGTGACTTATGGAAGCTTGCATTATCCAGGACGACTATATCTCATTCTTTGACGACTATATCTCATTCTTTGAGCTCAGGACAGAGGCATTCTTCTATCCACATATTGAAGATATCTGTATTGGTACTGCCCTCAAATCTCATAGGTGCAAGTACAGTATCTTCTCTCACTCAAGCCAGGAGAGTAGTTCGTTTGTATCTATATCCATATTGATCAGAGAGGATAGATGCTCCTATTAGTGACCAACCTCGACTCTTCACCTCATTGTGATCGATTCAGCTCTCATCAATATATACAATACTTCTTATCTCATCAATATATACAATACTTCCTACTCTTGTTATCTTCTGAATCTTTTCTAGAGTTTCTATTACTATCTCGAATGCATCTCTGTATTCTTCATTTCTCTCCCGGTACCTCACCTCTTTTTTTTATAACTGTAGTTCATATTCCTGAGCCTCTTGAGTATAGCTACATCAGAGACAGAGAAATGATTGCCTATATCTTTTAAAGTAGCATTTACGTTATCTTCAATATAGAGCTTCAATGCCTCGTCAGAGAAAGTCTTTTGTTTCGTAGAGTTTCAGAATCGCTTATCTTTGAGAGATCATTTCTTCTTCAGTTCTGCTCTCCATGTCTGGAGTGTACCCATAGCAATCTGAAGAACATCGGCAATCCATGTAACACTCTTTCCGTCTTCACGATGTTTTTGAAACAAATCTCTCATATCTTGAGAGTAAACAGTACGAATAGTTGGCATAGAAAAAAATAAGATAAGTACAATATATCTTATTTTTAATTAAATGCAAGTTAGTTTACTATAAGAAGTTTTTATATATACTTTTTCGAGGCTTTGTTTTTCTTGCTTGATTTTTCTCAGAAGAAATGGAATGTCTTTTGCGATCTCTCCCATAAAAGTTGGATCTTTCGAATTCAGAAGAGTTTTTTTCTTAAACATATATACTATATCTACCCCGAGGTCTTCTATATATGGCGCTGAAATATCATAGATATGACGACGGATTCTATTTCTATTTACACTTCATTTCGTCTGAGCTCAGCTGAGTATGATGCTTATACGAGTATATTCTAGGTTATTTTTTATAGTATTTGCGACGATTCAATACGAAAAAAAAGGTTTCTTCTTTTGAAGAACCTTTTTTATCTGATTTTCATTTAAGCGAAAACGTTTTGCTATCATTATTTATAGATAATTAGCCACGAAATCTTTCTGTAAGACCCGGGAATGTTACTACACGTACATTACCTCCAGCAACATTGTGGTGCTTACTTTTTCCACGTACATTTTTGAATCTGTTTGGATAGCTTACAGCGAGGACATGTCGTCCTTTTCTGCGGCGAGCACGAAGTACTTTTTGACCATCGACCGTACTCTTACGAGCGAGGAATCCATGGACACGAAGACGTTTTCTTTTCTTGAATTTTCCGAGCATAGTATTTAAAGACAAAAGGTATTACCAAAAAGCTTGAGGATTATATAAAAACTGACATGAATGTCAAAGAATTTTAAAAGTTCTTTATTTTTATACAGTATATTCCCATCATATTCAAGTGAACCAGGGTGAAAATATGTGAACAGAGCTTGAATATTATCCTGCTTATTCTTGTATATTTATGCGTTTCTTCGACGTACAAAGAGGATTCCAAGAAGTGAGGATAGAATCACAAGAGCAGTAAGGAGACCTGGACCTGTCTGCACACGAGATGCGATGGCTGGAGTACTCGATTCAGTCTTATCATCACAGAGGGCCTTTACAGCGAAATCTTGGTATACGAGTGTCCCAGATGAGAGATAGAGAGTATAGGAGTTTTCAGTGACATTTTTCACGAGTTCATAGTCTTTCGCAGCGGAGATCCTATATACATTATATGAGAGTGCTCCTGAAAGAGCTTCCCATGAGAGTATCGTTTTATCAGATCAGGTAGCTACATTTAATGTACTGATATTTCCTATTGTACATCCATCTTTTCCTACGGTAGCACTGAGGGCTTCAGATGCAAAATCAGGAATGAGCAGTCCGCCGGATTGAACTCAGAATATCTTAAAACTGTATGTTTTTGATTCGAGTTTATCGATATACCAGTTATAGCTTCCATCAGGACGTTTGATTTTTTCGATGGGGAAAGTAAGTACTTCATTAGAAAGACTATTAGCGTTTTCTCCGTAGGCTATTTTAAATTGTATAGTACTACTCGGAAGATTTTCGACGAAGAAGTTCATATTGATTCGAGATCATTCCGTAGTAAGCTTCACATCTTTAAATGTCATTTTAGGTGCTGGAGGGGGGGCTATGATTATAGGCTCTTTGACCGTGAGTGATACCGCATCAGGCTTAGTAGTGACTTGAGTGAGGATATTTTTGAGAGTGACTTGGACAGTATAGGTACCAGATTTTGCCGGACTCATGGTAGATATGCTATATTTTCCTGGAGATTGCTCTTTTGCTATGAGGAGTGCCCCATCGATCGTAGCAGTAACCTCTATAAGTCCTGGCTCAGCATCGATCATGAGGACTATGCCAGTACTTACTTCAACTTCTTTTGACGGAGTGATAGAAGTATTATAGTATGCTGGAGCTTTAGCACCATAGTTAAATTGGGAGTCTATCGTACCTATGACGGTATTAGTTCCATCGACGATTGAAGCAGAGAGAAGATTAGATTGCTGATCTATGTTTGTGAGTTCAAATATGAATATTCCATCTGTGTTTGATTGGGCATTTCCGATTTCTTTTCCATTAAGTTTTATAAGGATTTTGCTATTTTTCTTTGTTTTTCCACTCATAGTAACCTTATTACTCGTCACGGTTGATCATTTTTCAGGAGTAGTGATACTTATAGCTTCTGGACTTACTGTTGGTGTTGTGGCTGACCCATCTTCGATACGGATTTTTATAGATCCGCCTACATCTTCGAGAGCTTCTGTTACCGTCAATTCCTGGTTCCCTACACGTTTAAATATCACTCATTTACTGATTTTAAGAACCCCATTATCACTCTCTTTAAATTGTATAGCTTTTCACTGAGCTGGTATGACTGCTCCGAAATCGGTGTCACTCTGAAAGAATATTGATCCTCGGTAATTCGTGAGAGTTTTATCATCTTTATCTTTCGCTTCGACAGTGATGTCGATAGCTTCTCCGACTTTTGCTGATGCAGGAGCAATGATAGAAAAATGATGAATCTTTCCAGGAGTACTAGGACTATCTACAGCTAAAAGAGGTGCTGATAGACTCAGGAGTCCTATCAGTCCTATAAGGAATCGAGAAATAATAGATTTCATAAAGAAAAGATTGCAAAATAGAGCCCATATATCATGAAAATATATGGTACGAGATACTCCTCAATATCTTATGCAGGACTGAGATTTATGCAAGAAAAATGATCCCATTTTTCACTTTTTGGGAGGTCTCGCTGAGTTGTGAGGATGATCTGATCGGCATCGAATCTTTCTATGAGCCTCTCAGCATGAGTCATATCGAGCTCTGCAAAGAGATCATCGAATAGGAGGACTATAGGAAGGGAGAGGTACTTCTTTAGTAGGAGAATCTCGATTTGTTTGAGTCCAAGAAGGAGCATTTTATGTTCTCCGCGCGAAAGATAGAGGCTTGCATCATAGGACACTTCCCCACTTTTTACTACAAAAGAGAAGTCATCAAGATGTGGTCCGATATGCGTATGTCCCGTGAGAATATCTCGTTCGCGATTTTCTCTGAGATATTGTATGATGTATGCTTCTCATTCTTTCTCGTGAAGATATTTGCTCTCATAGATACATTCAAGGGTATAGTTTTCGAGAAAATGACCTATTTTGGATGTATGTTCTTTCGTGAAGGTATACCATTTTTTCCTGTACAGTCCGTAGATATGAGCTTTCTCAGAAAAACTTACATCCCAAAAGTCTAAATCACTTCTTCCAGATGCTCCATCACGTACCCTTTTGAGAAGAGCATTTCGCTGACGCATCACTCCTTCATATTCTCGTTTTACTATACGGAACTGGTGGAATACCCGATCGAGGATACTATCGATATAGTCTCGCCGGACAGAAGGTGCAAAGTAGAGGAGATTCATATCAAATGGTGATATAAATACCGTTCTGTAAGGAAGAGATTCTCGGTATTTTTTCGCAGTGACTTTGGTTTCCTGGATAGCATAGATATCACGAGTATCTTGTCTCGATAGGGTATAGAGCTTCTCACCTATCTCTTCTTTATAACTTCCAGAGAAAGATGCATGTTCAGAGCGTGGGGCCTGAAAATAGTGAAGAGATCCACCTGATAGGAGATGTATCCCTTCAAGTATATGTGTTTTACCTGATCCATTTTTTCCTATGATGGCCTGAGAATTTCCGAGTACTATATTTTCCTGATTGACTCAGCGGAATCAACGTATGGAGAATGAGGTGAGCATGTATGTGATGAAAAGTTCAAGTTGAGTTTATTGAGATGATAATCTCTAGGAGAATATATAGATTTTTTGAGAGAAGGCAAAATATGGAGTGCTATTGACAATTATTATTTTTATAAATTGATTTGACAAATCTCTCTCTCTGTAAACTCAGTATTATCCTGACGAGTAAGTCAAGTATGGTCAAATAAATTTCAGGACAAATACCCTCCTGAAATACCATACCTTGAAACTAAAAGCTCAGTAAATAGGATACCCCGTACTTTAACATCGAGGAATCGCACAAATAAAAGCGAAACCTCAACTCTTCAATAGGAGATATTTTATGGCACGTTACTACGAAGTTTCTCGGTCTGAAGACCGTAATAGCGATTCCACAAAAGTGTGGAAAATTTGGCGAATTCTGGCAGATGCATCAATGGTCATGATTCCGATCATTCTGATCTTGACCTGGGCATTTGGTATCCATCGAATAAACGTCGATGCGGGACATGAGGCTGTTCTCGTGATGAAGCCCTACTTCTTCGGGCGTGGGGGCGTCGACCCCACGCCCGTTACGACTGGTTCCCAATGGGTCGCAATGACGACGGAAGGAGTCCAGTATCCAGTCGTGTCTACCGAGTACCCCGAATCGTTCAAGGACATGAATACGTCCGATAACTTTCCCGTGGACTTCGAAACGAATCTGCAACTCCAAATCCTCCCAGGACAAGGACCAAAGTTGATCAGCATCGCTGGACCTGCTTGGTACAACAACAATATCAAGCAGAAATACCGGGAAATCGTCCGGGATGAAATCGGAAAATATGCAATGACCCCCTTGGTGGTTCGTGGCAAGGTACTTGACGATGCCCAAAAGAGTATCGAAAACGCCACACGGGCCTACATCCAGTCTGTCGGCTTCAATGTTGTATTGAAACGTATCACGTTCAGCAAGATCAATCCTGACGACAAGATTCTTGATGAGCGTGCAAAGACGGGAGCGGAACAACAGCGAATTCAGTCTGAAGGTCAGCGCAAGCTGGCGGAAGATGGCCGCAAGCTGGCGGAAGAGTCTCGTGCCTTGGCAGACAAGGCATATGCCGACAAGATGGGCCTCTCTCCTGACCAGTTTGTTCGCCTTGAGTCTATCAAGGCGGGTGAACGGATGGTCATGGAATGCGTAAAGTCTGGCAAGGGTGGATGCAATATCCTTGTTGGTGCTGGTGCAAATGCACAGCCAATGATGACCCTGAAATAATCTCTCACCCGCGGTTCCATGTTCCGTAATTCAGGAACCTGGTGGCTTCGAGTGAAAAAAACGAAAATACCCCACAACGCAGTGATGCGCTCGGGGTATTTTTTTGTTTTAAAATCCCCTCACGAGAAAGTGAGGGGATTTTGGATTTTGCAAAATTATTTCTTCTTCGTGATATCGATAAGTAAAGGAGAGGCGATACAGATAGAAGAGTATGTCCCGACGACCGTACCGAAGAGAAGAGCAAGAGTGAATCCCTTCAGGCTTTCAGGACCAAAAAAGAAGAGCGCGAGGAGGACGATGAATACTGTAGAAGAAGTGAGAAGAGACCGTCCCAGAGTATCGTGGATAGATTTATCGATAACATGTGAGAGTCAGAGCTTCTTATCTCCTTCGTGAAGATTTGATCGGATACGGTCCATCACGACGATTGTATCATTGATAGAGTACCCGAGGATCGTGAGCATTGCCGTAAGAAAGAATGTATCGATCTTAAACCCAGGAAAGAAGAATGAAGTCGTCACATAGAGACCAAATGCGACGATAATATCATGTATAAGCGATACTCCTGTCACGACTGCAAATGGCCAACTTGCCATGCCAGGGATCGATCCACGGAAGGCATATGCTATGTAGATCGCGATCATGATGATCGCGAGAGTGAGGGTGATATAGCCAGATTTTTTGATGTAGGCGCCAAATGATTCACCTATATTAACGTAGCGAGATTGTGTGATTTTTGCACTTTTTTCACTGCTAAGCTTATCTGTAAGTGCTTTTGTAAAGCTTGCTTTTGCTTCCTGGATCATAGCATCTGTGATGCCTTCGCTCTTTGTGAATCATGCTTCGACGACGAATGAAGTCGTACCAGCGATTCCATAGATACTCATGCCATTCATGACAGCTTTTCCATTTACTTTGGTAGTCTTCTCGATTTCCTCTGCATATTTTTTTGCGAGAGCTTCAGTAGAGTCGACACCTCCACTCTCCACATTGTACTCTATCTGTATACCCCCAGTCATATCGATACCGAGATTGACTCATCCAGGGATTATCCATGGTGAAAGGAGAGAAAATACCGTTAATCCCAATGCGACACCATAAAATCTAAAACGATTGTGAACGAAAGAGAACATAGAAATGATTATAAATTATACATTATGCGTATCAAGAGAAGCAAGAGTATCACTTTTCATCGTACGTATAATAACTATTTTGACCCCACATTTATACGATGAAGGTATTAAAAGTCAAAAGAAATAACATGAAAGAGCTTGCAGATGAGGGAGTATTAGGATATACTCAGTTTAGTAAAAAAGAAAGATTTTATCATAATTATCCTCTTTGGACAGTGAGATCGTATCTCTTCCGCTGTGTCATCCCACTATGCAATATAAAATCCCTCTGCAAATAGAAAATGAGGATACGATCGTCGCCTGACTCTCTATCCGCCAACTTGTCGTCATGATGATGTGGGGATGAGTCGGGTATGCGATATTTCGCGCACTAGAAAGCTCTCTTGGTCCAAAATGAGCACTTATCTTTGCTGTTCCACCCGTTATTATAGGTATTATTATCGCTTTGGTTCGTATCGCTGAGATGACATTCCTTCCAGTGATTTTGAATTATTTTAGACTTCAGCTCAATAATAAAGAACGGATATGGTCCATGGGAACGGATAGCTACTCGGATATAGAGATCGGCTATGTGATACAACCAAATGAAAAAGTTGATGGAAAAAATAATGCGAGCCTCGAATCAAAAATGAACGATGAGGTCACGGTAAAAATCGGGAAACTTTAGATAGATACTCTTTATACAATATTCTCTTACTATGGCTGATACTTCTAGCGTACAAACCTGAAAAAAACCATCCAAAGATAGTAGTACTCAGCGCTATCTCCCTTTTTCAGAAATCAGAGAAAATATCATGATCATGAAAGATGGATCTTCTCGTATGATTCTCAAGATTCATGCGATGAACTTCAATCTCAAAAGTACCGAAGAACAAGATGCTATCCTGATTTCATATCAAAGATTCCTGAATTCTCTGAACTTCCCCATCCAGATAGTCATCCGATCGGTAAAAGTCGATATAGAAGCGTATATCAATCGTCTCAAAAACCTCGCCCTAAAGCAACCAAATGCTCTCCTCCAAGAACAGACGTATAAATACGTCGACTTCCTGACCAATCTTGTAGATCTTGCTCAAATCATGAAAAAAGAATTCTATATCATCGTTCCCAATGATATGGAGAATAATGAGAGTGTGAGAAAAGTGGGAATGTTTGGGATATTCTCTTCCTTCTGGAATGCACTTCGTCAAGAAGAATCTGTAGCGGATATTCGCATGAATCGTATCCGTACAAATCGACTTAAAAAGGCAAATTTCGAACGAGCCTCGACGGTGAAGATGAGTCTCGAAGCCATCGGACTCAAGGCAGAAATCCTCGAAAAAGAAGACCTCATCAAACTCATCTATAACTATTATAATCCTCGCCTTCGTACAGAAAATAATCTGAAGTCGGAGACGGAGAATCTGAATTTGGGATAATTATGCAACGAGAAGTTCTTGCTCTAATGCTTTTTCTTCGGGTGTTTGAGGAGTATGTTCGATAATCTGTAATACAGTACGTTCACAAAAAATTCGGAATTCTAGACACTTTGCATTGTAAGCTTCTCTGCGTCTTCTAATTTCTTCCCGTTGATTATCTGCATGAAAGTGCCTTTCAACAAGGCCATTTCGTATTTCAGGATCAAATTCCTGGAGCTTCGTATATTTAGCATCTATCGCATTCTGCATATCAGGAGTACGTATGGTCATAGAAAAGAAAGATTAAGGTATAAAAAATCCCTTCAATGGAAGGGATTTGGAAATTCTAAAAAGGAATATCTTCGATGGCGATTTCTTCTTCGGCTTTTGGCTTGGATTTTTTCACTCTGGATTCTTCTGGAGGGGAGTCGGTCATAGCTGGAGGCGCATAGGTCGATCCTGCACTATACGAGCTGCCACCTTCTGCTCCAACAGGAGAAGAGAGGAGGATGACGTTATCGGCGACGATCTCAGTCTTGTATCTTTTCACTCAGGCAGTATCTTCCCAGTTACGAGTTTTCAGGTATCATTCGATGTAGACTTTCTTTCATTTATGCATGTACTGCTCTGCGATATCAGCGAGTCATCTCCATGCGACACAGTTATGGAACTCGGTATCTTCTTGGAGCATACCAGAGGCATCTTTCCATTTACGGTTCGTAGCCACAGAGAATGTCGCTACCTTCTGACCATTTGGAGTCTCGCGGACTTCGGGTTCAGAGGTGAGATTGCCAATAAGTTGGACTTTGTTTAAAGAGTTGCTCATATGAAGTAGGGTTAAAGTATAGAGGTATGGGCATGAATAGGATATGTATTTTTTGTATACATTCAACTTTTATGACATATTTTCCTCACTTTTTCTGAGCGATAAAAGAAATATTCGATAATAGAACAAAAAACTATCAAATGTCGAGAAAGAGAGTCTGAAAAAGTTGCAGAAAAATGTCATTTTTACTACAATAGAAGAGTATGTTTAAGAAGAAGAAAGTCCTCCTCATGACCGCGACAGGTTCTTATAATCTCTGAGATGAAGTGATTCTCAGAGAAGAGCTGAAATTCCTTCATGGGCACTATGGTGAAATGGTGAATTTCACAGTTTTTACTCATGATAAAAAATCTGCTCTTTTTCAAGACGATTCCATTTCATGGGCTACTTATTTTCCACATGGCCTTTTCCGAAACCCGATTGCGAATATCGGCTATCTGATAGTTAATATTTGGAGGATAGCACGTGCAGATATCCTGATAATAGGTGGGGGAGGACTTATTTTTGATAATGAAGATGGCGTCTCTTTTACGGGACTTATACAACAGTGGTATTTTCGCACTAAGGTAGCTCGACTTGCAGGCACTACGATCGTCTATCTCGGTATATCACTGGAAGTGAAACAAGTCAAAAATAAGATGATGCTTCGGAAGCTGTTTCAGAAAGGAGATTTTATCATCGTTCGAGATGAGAAGAGTGCAGGACTTCTCGAAGCGCTGGAGATTCCCTGTTCTCAGATTTACGATCTAGCATTTCTCCTCGTTCCAGAGAAGGTAGAAAAAATGCCAGAAAAAAAACGTATTGGTATTTCTATTCGGTGAGGATTTTTCTGAGATAATGAGGATGAAATTCCGAAAATCTATGACTATCTCATCGAGAAAGGATATGACCCGGTATTTCTCGTCCATACGACAGAAGGATATGAGTCACAAAATGATGCACTCTATATCAATCGGATTATGACAGGACGTACATACAATAGGACAAATACCATAGAACAAACACTCAAAATCTATCCTACTCTCTACGCGGTTGTCGGTATGCGACTTCATGCTTGAATCCTCGCTTGTGTTCATGGACTTCCACTGATTATGATATCATATGGACCAAAAACAGAAGAATTCGTGAATCTTATCGGGAACAAATGATATACGATCAATCCTGAAAATCTTAATAAAGAAGCATTCCAAAAACTTCTTGAAGATCTCGAGAAAAACTATGATACTCTTCATGCAAATATGCTGGAACGGTATAAAACAATACGAGCTGACCTTATAACAAAACTCCGTATACTCTAGCGAATCTATAAATACCATTAATTCTTTTATCTTCTTATTTTTATACTCTATGGACTGGAAATCACTCACTGCAAAGCTCGATCCTCTGACGACAAAACTGAGTCCATATTTGGATAAGGCAAAAAATGCTGGATTTCGAGCGCTCGACTTCACTCAAAAACAACTTCAGAATACTCCAATAGTTCTCAAAACTTTAGAGGAATATACCATATTACGAGAATCAAAGAGATTTATCCTCATAGCATATGATGAGACTGATCCACTTGCTCGTGAGGTGCTTCTTCGTTCTCCTGTTTGGGGTACACAAGCCTGGAGTGATGCTGCTGAGATACGTTTTGTAGAAGTGTCGTCAGCACCTGATATCGTACGAAATCTCGACATCACGACACCTCTCGATATGCGAGTATGGTATACGGGTAATGAAACATTCCATGGAACGGATGTAGAGTCTATAAAAAACTGGTGGAAGACGAGATGCTATGATGGTATAGAGTCTCAAAAAGATATTTCTTCACAGGATCAAGAAAAGCCATCAATAGATACTCCAATCTCAGTAATACCATCAGAAAAAAAGTCAAAAAATGAGAAAATTCCTGAGGATACTTCACCAACTCCTTCACCCGCAGTTGATCCACTTGAAGAAAAATAGAAAAATTTCTTCTTTTGTTATTATTGAATATAATTCTTTATATTTCTTCTAGTATTTATCTCTCTTTCCTATGCTTCCACTTGATATTCTCTATATTGTTCTCTCGGTTTGTCTGGTATTCATCTGTGTACCACTTACGATGATTCTCTGGCGAGTGTTTAAGATGATGGATCGAGTCGAGCACATCCTCGTATTCGCTGAACGTATCGTAGGATATGTGAAAGAGCTCGAAAGTATCCCTGCAAGAATCCTTGAAAGAATCATGAAATAATACTAATCCTTATTCGTTGAGGGTTTTTTTATAGGATGATTATAGATTCATCGAAGCGTTTTTCCTCGTGTGATTTCTTGATCAGGAAAAGGGGTGAAATTTGTCTCATTGCAAAAAAGATAGTTCTCACTCCATCATGAAAATGTGCCGTCAGAAGTTTTTTCTACAAGTACGCAAAGATTCATTCCTTTTTGCTCATTTGCAAAATTTTCAAAAGTTTCTCTTCAGATTTCGAGAAGAGATTTTAGTCGTGATTGGGTTATATGATTGGGTATCTGTTGCTCATACTTTCCAGCAGGTACAGAATAGTGATCGAGATGAGCTGAGAATGGAAATGCATGAAGTTGCGTGATCGAGAAATCTCGCACGAGATTCTCAGTGTCGAGATAGTCTTCATCTGTTTCTCATGGAAATCAGATGATAAGATCCGCACCAATGTTTAACTGGACTCTATCTTCTCTTCGTAATTGTCTCAGTTCTGAGAGGACTTCTCGGACGTGCTCGCCATCATAGTGTCGATTCATCGCTTTGAGCACTTTCGAAGATCAGGATTGGATCGAGAGGTGGATATACGCATCGATGCGAGGATGGCGAAAGAGAGCGATGAGTCTGTCTGACATAAATTCGACACCGAGTGATGAGATACGGAGTCTCTCAAGCCGAGTTCTCTCGAGTACTACTTCGACCAGTTCGACAAATCATGACTCTTCGAAATTATTCGATGTAGATGCTCACCATGCACCGAGATTGATCCCTGTAAAGACCACTTCTTTACCACCATTTCAGACAAAAGTATCGATCTCTTCGATGATCTCTTCCATCGGTCGCCATTTGTGTCGACCACGTGCTTGGACCGTCAGACAGAAGGTACAAAAATTATCACATCCTGTTTGGATGACCATATATTTACGAGTGAAGAGTTCTTTTCAGGCGATTTTTCGTAGGGATCGGATCTTAGTCATCATCATTTCTTTTTTCTCTTCTATGGTCACTCGGAAGTCATCCGGATCTTCGGGAAGGATTTCTATTATATTTTTATACTCTTCTAATTCATCATATACTTCAAAAAATCGCGGATCGACGATACCATCTCGGATATTCCCACATCCTGAGAGAAAAAGTTTCTCTCAATCTCGTATCTTTGGGAGTATTTTCTTCGCATGCTTGATCCACTTTGCTTTCGCTTTATCGGTGACGACACATGATGCTATGAAATATCCCTGCTTGTCAGACAAATGTGGATGGACGAGCCATTTTTCTGCGAAATATTTATTGGTTTTGCAACCGAAAACTTTATAATCCAAGGAAGAATATTTACTTTTAAAGTGGATAGTTTATATCCAAAAATTATTTTCTCGCAAATGCAGATTTGAGGAGGGAAATCGTGAAAAATATTTGACAAATATTTATTTAAGACATAATAATTTATGTTTATTCATTTATTTTCCATCTATGCCATGAACAAATGTTCCTTGACTCGACTCAGACGTAAATAAGGCTTTTTCTTTAGAGGCCATTAAGCTCGCGCTCTCTTCATGAATACACAAAGGAAATCTTCAAAGGCTCGCTATAAAATATAAGGGAGAAGATATTTATCCAACAGCAGTATACGTAGGTAACCAAATTGTAAACTTACTCTTGGATATGACAGGGTCTATACGATCTGATGATCCTAGGCTCCAGCAAAGATCATGAGAGTTTTTCAATGGGTGACTACTAGAGGAAAGTAATATAGAGAATATCACCGGAGTAGCTGCTTATAAGGTGTTATCTAGCGTAAATCGTGATGTGACAGCCTGAGTACAAGCATCAGTAAATGAAGTAGTATCAGTCTAAATATACACTTAGCTCTACTCTTCGACTGATCATATCCACTTCTCGTATTTTCACACGGATACTCTGCCCGATCTGGTAGAGTATATTTGTCTCTTGAGTCAAAAAGCTTCCCCCTCCAAAGCTCTAAACTCATGACTCTGTATAACTCTCTTTAAGATTGAGTTTTCAGTTTTTGAAAAAGAGCTGAGTTTTCAGTTTTTTATTTCTTCCCCGAACGGCTCTGAACTCGGCATATATATATGCTTGTATATCTTCCATCTGAAATATTTCTTCGATCTTTTTCCTGAAGTCTATAGGAATAGGTGATGAAAAATCAAGTACTATTATACCTTGAGTATTCTGAGATATTGTAAAATTCAATCCTTCGTTTTGTATAGTTGGTGTTTTTATCTCATATCTTCCCTTACCGAACTCGTAGTTTATAAGAGTGGAAAGGAGGAATTTATATCGATTGATATCATTTGGGAGCTTGTATCATTTTTTTACTGATTTCTGGATTTGTATGGGTTCGGTCGTTCCATTGATCCCATCGAGAGTATAGGTATGAGGACTTGGAGGTCTCTCCCTTGATAGTGTTATCTCTCTTTGAGCGAGCCATATATTGATCGCGGCTTGTGTATCAGGAGCTCGAAATCCTATTGCGACTGCATTTGCTGCGCTATTTCGAAGGAGTGCATTTCTGGGGAGATCTGGATACTGATCTAATTTCTCGAGGTTAATTCTCGGATTCGAGCTGGTACCGAGGAAGATGATATTTGGATCTGCTGTAAGGTATTCTCATACAGCGACATCGGGGTTGGTAGGAAGTACGATGAGAGACAGGGGTGATATCCCAGCTTCTCCTTTCGTATCGGCAAAACTCTCTCATGGCTTAAGGTACGCCTTAAATACACTATTGAATTCTGGTGTGAAACCAGTGGCAGCGATTACAGAGTCAGCTTGTATCGGTTTTCATTGTGCGGTAATGATATTCTTATTCTGATCATATACATTCACTTTGGAGTTTTTGTCTTCTCGAGTTCTGTCGAGTCCGACATCTCAGACTTTTGCTCGTACTACTTCTACGAGATTTGCTTTCCCATTTCTTTCGAAAAGATCAACGAGTTTTCTATACCGAGGCCTCTTACTAAAATCTCCAGTAGTAACGACGTATATTTTTTCCACACTCCTCACCGCCTTGTTTCATCATTCGAAGAGATTCCCTATATATTCTAAAAGAGTATCACAGGAGTTCCCATTTCCATAGATTATCAGTGACTTTCCTGGAGATTGCTTCTCGATCGTCTTATCCGCAAATGCTCCGAATGCTTCCAGTGTCGTGGAAAGTCGTGGGAATGTAGTATTCTCTTCCCCGCTTTTAGCTTCTATGATCTTCTCGGCTCGACTTCCTTCGAGCTTGAATCCGTAGTTTCGTCTTCAGAGTCAGAAATTTCACATACAAGCATCAGTATAAATTCTGACAGTTTTTCGTCATCCTCATGGAGCTGGTATATCGAGAGTCACTATTTTATCTCATTGTTTACTTGTGTCTCTATTTGGCTCTATGCTTATGACTCGTGTTCTGAGTGCGAGTTTCTGAGTGAGAAGCGCCACTTGCATCTGGATGATCAGAGCTTCATCTTGGTTATTCGGATATCGAGCATCTGATATATCATCAGGAGTAGCGAGCCAGTCCACCGTGGCATTGATCGATCATTGTCTGATATCACTTCATGATTCACGTTCACCGGGATACCTCCTGCCTGCACTGGCTCAATAGGCTCGAACTGTCTGAAGCTCAGCGGTCGTACTCTCAGGCTTTGTGGGAAGAGTATATCCAGATTTTCATCGTCTATTAGCACTATTGAGTTCCCATGCACGACCGTTTGGTATGGCGAATGGTCCACCAGGGTATTTCGCATCATCTATGACGAGTATTTGACTGAGAAGCTCTGCATTATTTCTCCCGATCTCTCAGAGTGCTGTGGCACCACTTGGTCAGGTTCATACGACTATAGCTGGTACATACTGACCATCTTCAAGGGATTCGATCGTATCAGTACTCAAGCTATCGAAGTGGTGATGGAGGAGCTCTCCTACTATCGCTTGGTTGGCATTGGCGAGAGCCACGAGATAGGGATTGAAGAGCGAGATATACTCTATCGTTTTGAGATACTCTCTTTCTATCTCTGTGAGATCTCTCTGCTTTTCGAGTTCACGAATTCTCTGGACATATGGAGCTTGTCTATTCGATACTATCCTGCCATCTTCAGTTCTCTCTACTTTCAGGAATTCTTCCATCGTCTCTCCGAGTATGCTATCTTGCTCGAAGGTTGCGAGAAGTGGCTTGAATATGAGCTCGAATCTCCTATGAAGATAGCGAAATACTTCTCTATTCTTCGGAAGGATCGGAGCAGGACGAAATGCGTTTCTCTGGTTTTCACGATCTTTCGCGACAAGAGGCTCAGCGATCTGTCGCTGATATGTCGCTGGATCTCGCTCTTGCAAGTAGAGAGTGTACTCTCGAAAAATCCTCTCTCGAAAATCGATCTCATCGTCTGTATTTCCTGGAAGAGCATCGATTGATGCTCTTATGGTCGCATATGGCTGACCAAATGTCTTCCGAAAGGTATCAATCTCTCAGAATACGAAAACAATCTCGAGTCTATCATAGGTTTCATTTACGAAGTCTTTCAGTTCGCTATATTTCTGAGTATGACTCACAGCTCCTATATCTGGACGGATCCGAAGTCGAGCAATCTCAGCGAGTATCGTAGGACGACGATTCGCAAGTCCTACATATCGGCATATACGGTATATATTGGTATTGATCTCCTCAGCTCACACTGATGCAGCGAGTGATATAGCAAGAGGAAGAGCGAGTGGAGAGGCTGAGCTCGTGAACCTTCCGAGTATTTCGAAGCAGGCATCATAGTCGCGAGGAGTTGTGGCAAATGTCGTAGCAAATTCAGAGAAGATATTGATGAGTTTTTTCTCTTCTATCTTCCCAAGAGCAAGTCCTATAGCTTCTATATCTTCCTGTGCATTTGAGGGGAAACTCGTAGCGATCCTCGTCGCTCATACTATGTCATTCGCCTCGGTTGCTCTATATACTGCGAGTTCGAGGTCAGATCGTCTCTTCGTCGATCGGATGAGTTCGAGTGCACGTATCACTCTCGTTCGATCACTTTCATCAAATTCTACCATTGCCGTCTCCACGGTACTCATGAGACTCGAATCATTTATATCACTGAGAGCTTTTGCTATGAATGATCGAGTTCATACAGGGATATTCGTATTATTGATGACTCAACTATAGAGTGAAAAAGCTTGACGTAATTCCTTTGGTAATCTGAGTATTCATGCTTGTGTAGAAGCAAATCCATAGGTATCCTTTGAGCTTATTCATTTATCAAATAGCTCTCTTACTTCATCAGAACTCAATATAGTATAAGCGCCATAAGCATTT
>JAYWFD010000016.1:0-2609 GCA_043778965.1 Candidatus Altimarinota bacterium | reverse complement strand
CCGAAAGTTTCTGAGAGGATTTTTTCTATGTTTGAGAAATCATTACTCTCAGGCGAGAATATCACATTTCCACTATTGATATACGTCGAGACATTCGTAAAACCCATTTCTTCGAAACAAGTTTTCAGTCGAGACATCTCGACTTTTTTATTGCCTCAGACATTGATACCACGGAGGAGGGCGAGGTATTTTGGCATAGAAAATGATTGCTTATTTTCACCGTACTTCTTCGAGTCGAAATCTGACAATCCGAGCAATCAGATCATATGGGATTGGTTTATCGAGAGGAAACTGGACTGAGCCTTTTCATTGTTTATATTGTGATAATTCATCCTGGAATTCCTCGTGTCCCGTAGGTGTCGCATAGAATCCGATATGATGTGCATATCCTGCAAAGTGCACAAGAGAGACTCCATCGAGCTTGAATGTCGCGATAGCATAGCTGATCGTCTCTGTTGCGGTCGGTGCACATTCTTGTATGGTTCGGCGGATTTTCTCGAGAATTTGTTGGGTTTCATGTGGAAAATCAGCGATATATTTGGAGATGCTGAATGGGGTTTTAGTAGACATATTTTTAACTGTCTTTAGGAGATAGAGTAAAAAACTTTCTTAAAGAACTGACTCCACAATTCGCAACATTTTGTGAGTAGGACCATTTTCTCGGAGTGTGGTCAAAGTAATTTCTTTTATGATGTCGTATTTTGACTTTAAAATATTGACCCCACTTTTACCCGTGTAGTTGAGAGTGAGAATTCTCTCTTCATTTTCCGTATTTTCCATATTTAGCATTGATTAAGAGGTAATAGTGAATACTACTGATCTATAAAGTTGCCGTATATTTTTTTAGATTTTCAAGTATCGCACTCCATCCCGCTATTTGCATATCATGTGAGTGGATATCTTCCGCATCGAAGGTTTCAGTAATTCTGATTCCTTCTGGAGTCTCTTCGAATGTGACATCGACGATACGACCAGCATCGAGGAAGTACTCCTTCATCTCACCGAGCGTATAGCTCATGCTCCGCATCGGAGTGACTTCCGTGTACTGAGCCGTGAGATCGAATCCGAAGCTTCCATCCCGAGCTTCCATGCGAGTCGTGAAGATACCTCCGACTTTCGGAACCTCACCGTGAGCCCACGGACAGTGCCACGTGGCTGCATCAGCGAATCCCCAATGGACTATATGTACGGGATTCCACATGGCATCCCAGACGGTTGCGAGCGGAGCGTTTATCGTCGTAGAGACGGTGAGTCGAGTCATAAAAGAAAAATTAGAAAATTATTTTTGTGATGATTTTTTTGGAACTGGATTCAAGGGTGATTTTGTATTCGTCACTAATGTAACTATGAGGTCAAATATACTCATTATGAGAAAGAAAGCTATAGAGTAGATGAATAGTATTCCAAGAGTCGGGAAAGATGGATCATAAAAAGTACTACCATAAAGATAGAATAAAAGAAACACAAGAACTGTACTATTTATGAGATATTTTCTTTGCCAATAGGGGCTGAGAATATTTTTTCTGGTATAAAAATAGAGGCCAATAAAAAATAGTATTTGTGAAAACGTAGTAAAATAGAACTCTCATCTGTCCCAGGCTGATGATAATTCTCGATAAAAATTTGGAGTTAAGGATAAAATTCAAAAAAGAACTATTACTCTTGCAAGGATTTTTTCGGAGGCTGAAATTTTAGACATAGAAAAAAAAGATTAATAATACTTTGAAATAAGTCGAATAATCGGGTAGATAAAAACTGAGAGAATCAGCGTGAATATACTTAAGATTCATCAATGAACAATAGTCATGATAAATGTTCATATAGCAACAGTTCAAGAAGAATAGATTGATGTAAGAAATCATTCAAGTCAAATTGTCTCGAAAAAAACGGCTGATAAGATTCATACATAAAAGTCTAAAATTGAGAAGAACATAGTGATATATTGATAATCCTCTCAAACTATTCGTCCACCTGCTCCTATGATTGAGACTATAAGAATTCCGAAAAACGCATAAATTGTTTTTAACATATAGCCAGAAAAAAATGCTATTTGTAGGTTTTTGTACCCCAATTGGCCAGTTTTATGGTAGAATCTTGATCAAAATATGCTATATAGCAATGACCAACAAAGAATTCCTAAAATCATTCCTGTTATACTATAGTTTTCATGTGCTAGTATAAACCCTATGCTTGCATTGAGCGCCACAACAATCCCCCAGAAAATAACTCGAGTTTTTAAATCTTGTTTCAGAGAGAGTTCGAATAGTTTTTGCAGAATAGACATACATAAATTTTAAAAATTACTTACGAGCCGTGGATCGAATGAGAAGAATACATTAAAACGAGTGAAACCATCTTTCCCACCAGTGTTTTTTCTCCAGTCAGAATTTTTTCATAAGAAAAAGTCAGAAGAGTGTATAGAGGAGTCCCATGAGTGTCCCGATGAGGACATCCGTCGGATAGTGCATCCCATTGTGCACACGAGAGAGTCACATGAGCAGTATAATCACGATCCCAAAAATGACAAATCTCCTCTCGAAATAACTCACGACCATCACGAGAAGAGTCGTGAATGCCATATGACTCGAAGGAAATGATGAGTCACGGAA
>JAYWFD010000015.1:0-18600 GCA_043778965.1 Candidatus Altimarinota bacterium | reverse complement strand
GAAATCCATACCACCGAATTCCGAGAGCTCGACGGTTTTAGCATGCCGAACGAGGATGATCTGTTTTTTCTTATTATTATGGAACATAGAAGTATTATATACAAAAATACTCTCATACAAGTGGGAGTATTTTTTTTCTACTTACATTTATTTTTTATAGTGACTAGCTATCCTTCATACTCTCTACTCCACTCACGATTTCTGATACCTCTTTCGTGATTGCTGCTTGTCGAGTTTTATTGTAGATGAGGGTGAGCCCTGATGCTTTTTTATTGGCACTATCTTTCGCATTTTTCATAGCTACCATACGGGCTGCATGTTCTGAGGCCTTCGCTTCGAGGAGAGTCTCATGGACTATGCCATCGAGGATGAGAGGGATCGTCATATTGATGATTGTTTCTACATCTGGCTCGATCACATATGATCCATCGTAGGATTCTTCTTTATACTTTCCTCATGCTGAGCGTTCGAGAAACTCGAAGATATCAGCGCGGTTAACAGGAAAAAGAGTCTTAACTGTAGGGATTTGAGATATAGCTGAGACATAATGATTGTACATGATCGAGACCTTCGCATACTTCTCACTCTTCCAGAGATCGACGATAGCTCGTACCATACGTCTGGATTCAGCAGGAGTGAGAGGGTCTTTCATCTCATCAGAAAAATCAGCTACGAGATGTTGCCCTGTACGAAGTATAAAATCACGTGCCCGCTTTCCTATAGTGATATAGTGATATTCTCTTGTATAGGGAGTATCTTTATCATCTCTGATATACTCTGTAGTTTTCTTAAAAATATTGGTATTGTACCCACCACAAAGACCCTTCTGAGAAGCGATAAGTATGATGAGTTCTTTCGTGACAACAGGTGCAACTGAAAATATCCCGAGAACATCTTCACTCTTGGAGACTTTTCCCAATATAGAAAGAGCAGCAAGGGCAAAAGGACGAAGCCCCACGACCGCTTCTTGGGCTTTCTTCATCTTCACAGTAGAGATGAGCTCCATTGCTTTTGTGATTTTTCCTGTATTTTTTACAGATTTGATACGGGCTTTGATTTCTTTTCAGGATGGCATAGGTGGTACTTAATAGATACAAAGTGCAGAGTAAGAGTGCATACAGTGGAATTTATTCTTTTTTAGAAACCATTCCATAGAGCATTTTGATTATTTCTTCATTGAGGAAAATGAGTGGGTTTAATTCTTTTTCAGAAACATAATTAAATGATTGAGTAAAGAGAAATTGTGTATGAAGTTCCATTGCTGATCATTTGGCTATATGGAGAAAGTGTATTCTTTCTTGATTTCATCATCTTCCACTTCATTCCGCTATATTACATGCGATCGATAATGAAGACCGCCTCATTTGATCTGTAAGGGAAAATTGTTCTTCTTTAGGAAATTTTTTGATAATTTTATGTGTTTCTTCAGCGAGTTGAAAAGCTTTTTTCCAGACATCAAGATTTTAGTAATAGAGACTCATGATGATAAAATTCAAATGTATATACTTTATCTCTGCATTGACTCTGATTTTCTATTATGTCTCACCTGTGTGCACTCTATCTATGCACTCTTTCTATTTCTTTTCTTCGAACATTTTCACGAAATCACCAAGATACTCAGAAAGTGCCGCCTTCGTCTCATCAGAAAAATCTTTCGATTCTCGGATAGATGAGAGAATTTTTTCTTCACGATCGAGTCAGATAAAGAGATCATGTTCGAATTTATGAAGATCTTTTACATTGACCTTGTCGAGATAACCTGCATTTCCAGCAAAGATCATACATACCTGTTTTTCGAATGCTACTGGAGAGTATACATCTTGTTTGAGGATTTCGACCATACGTTTCCCGCGTTCGAGTTGCTTCTTCGTATCTGGATCGAGATCTGAAGCAAACTGAGAAAATGCTTCGAGTTCTCTGTATTGCGCAAGTGAGAGCTTCAGTGTTCCTGCATTTTTCTTCATTGCCTTTGTCTGAGCAGATCCACCTACACGAGAGACCGAAAGTCCCACATTGATCGCAGGTTTTACTCATGCATTAAATAGTCCTGATTCGAGAAATATCTGACCATCCGTGATAGAGATGACATTCGTCGGGACATATGCAGATACATCACCACCTTGCGTCTCGATGATAGGAAGCGCTGTCATTGATCCTGCTCCGAGCTCGTCATTGAGCTTCGCAGCACGTTCGAGAAGACGTGAGTGGAGGTAGAATACATCTCCAGGATATGCCTCACGACCTGGTGGACGACGAAGAAGAAGTGACATCTCACGATAGGCATTCGCATGCTTCGAGAGATCATCATAGATGATGAGTGCATGTTCTCACTTGAACATGAAGTACTCACCCATAGCAGCTCCAGCATAGGGAGCGAG
Source organism: Candidatus Altimarinota bacterium (assembly GCA_043778965.1). Lineage (GTDB taxonomy): Bacteria > Patescibacteriota > Gracilibacteria > BD1-5 > UBA2023 > JAGOMW01. Next base: position 16,222 of record JAYWFD010000015.1, on the reverse strand, counting down.
CCACTGCATCGCAGCAGGAGATGATGCACCAGCTGATACGATGATAGTATAGTCCATAGCCCCTGCTCTTCTGAGTTCTTCTGAGATAGCAACTACCTTAGAATCTTTCTGACCGATAGCTACGTAGATGCACTTTACGCCATTTCATTTTTGATTCAAGATCGTATCGATCGCGATCTGGGTCTTTCCTGTCTGACGATCTCCGATGATGAGTTCACGTTGTCCTCGTCCGATAGGCACGAGGGCATCGATTGCCTTGATACCAGTATTGAGAGGCTCATGTACAGACTTACGACTCATGACTCCTGTCGCGACATTTTCTGCTGGTCGATACTCCGTTGCCTTGATTTCTCCATGTCCATCGATAGGATTTCCGAGTGGATCGACGACTCTTCCGAGAAGTACCTCACCTACAGGAATCTCGAGGATCTTCCCTGTAGCCTTAGCGATCATACCTTCCCGTACAGTAGAAAATCCTGAAAGTATCACTATACCAACATAGTGTTCTTCGAGATTCATAGCGACACCTCGAGCTCATGAGTCAAACTCGACCACTTCGTTATAAGCAACATTACGAAGTCAGACGACCTTAGCGATACCATCACCAAGATACACTACTGTTCCTGCATTGACACGATCAGGAGAGAGTTCGACGGAGTCGATTTTTGTTTCAAGTTCTTTGATAAGATGAGCAGCGAGATCGACAGCAGAGTGGGACATAAGGAGTGGAGTGAATAAGTAAAAGGAATCTGGGTTGTAATTTGGGATTTAGAAACAGTATATCATCTTAGAGAATTATTTGAAGAGGGTTTCAAATTTTTGGAAAGATATATCGATCATATCATCTCCGACGAATACTCGAACTCATCACTTGAGTTCAGGATTTTCTCGAAAGATAGGAACTTCTCCTGTATATTCAGGAAAAAGTTTCGCTATACATGATCGGGAATATTTTTCGACTGAGTCTTTATCCATACCGCTGACGTATTCCACGATAGCAGAAACACCTGGAGGATTTTTTGGATCTACGATACGTGCTCGTCTCCCTATTTGTTTCAGGGAGTTACGATATGACTTCATTATCAGAAGGAGATGTTCGAGAGATTCTCGTGAATAAGAGCTGAGGTCGAGAGTGGTCATAGATTGATGAAAATGGGGGAAATATTTTTCCATATTCTCCCGAAAAAGGGAGAAAATATTTTAGAATTCTACTCCGGTAGCATTCTTTTTAAGAAATTCGACATTGGCATCATTTTTATCAAAAAGTTTTGCATTGAGCTTCAGGGCAATATCAAGAACTTTGGTTTTGAGTTCTTCCGCCATAGCTTTACGCTCATGGGCAATATCAGCAAATCATTTAGAACGGGCGACATCAGCATCTCGACTCGCATTTTCTGTGATTTCAGATGCCTCCTTGCGCGCATTCTCGACGATCTCACTTGCTACCATTTTTGCATCGACTTTTGATTGATCGTAGAGCTTTTCAGCATCAGATTTTGCTGTCTCGAGGATAGTATCACTTTGTGCAAGCTTTGACTCAAGCTCTTTCCGCTTATGAGCTTCCTCATCGAGGAACTTCATATATGGTTTAAAGAAAAATGAACGTAAAACAAGGGCAACTATGAGAAAGTTAATCCCCTGAATGATGAGAGATGAGAGATCGAAAAGAGTGTCCATGATAGTTTGATAGTAGGATATTTGGATGGTCTAAGCAAGATATTTGGATGGTCGTGTGATGAGATAGTGGGAGTTTTTTATACATGAACTATCTGGCTACTCTTACCTCCGGTTATCTGACTACTTAATAAGAAAGAGTGCAGCAAATGCGAGAAGTCCTGGAACTTCACAGAGGGCGATTGCTGTAAGCATCTTTGCGTTGATATCAGAAGATGCGCTTGGGTTACGACCGATTGCCTGCATAGCACCCATACCGATAAGTCCGATACCGACTCCAGAACCGATAACACCGATAAGTGCGAAAGCTGTGTACATAATAGAAAAAGGTAAAAAATAAGTGATTTCTGGAATAATATACGGAGAGGAAGTATCCGATTGATCCAAGAGAAACCAGAGAAGAAGGATATCCCTCTTCTCTGACTTCTAATGATGAGTATCAGGAAGCGATTCTCTTATGTAGAGTGATGAGAGCGTCATGAATATATACGCCTGGAGAAAGGCTACAAGGAGTTCGAAAAACCAAAATGGAAGTGCGAGAATTCGGAATGCTCCAGTATGAAATGAGGGGATTTGTTCGCCGACATAGACGACTACTCCGATGAGTATCGCTCATACAAAAATATTGAGAAATAAACGCATAGAGAGTGAGCCTATACGGATAAATTCTCAGGCAAAGTGAAGCCATCCGACGAATACTCCTACGATCTTCTCTGCTGTAGTATCGCCATGATAGTTAAACAGGTAGTGTCCCAGATGATGTACTGGTCCTTTCAGATAAAATGCAGTAAGCTGCGCTACAAGTATCACGGTAAGGGAAAATACAAGTGTCGTAGAAAGGTCCGAATATATAGGACGTAGGTATGCTCCGAGCCACTCATCTTTCGAGATCAGAACAAGCCAGTCGAACATAAGTCCTGTGAGGTTCCCGAGAAATATGACGATAATCAATCCTCCAAGGAGCCACATATAGTTTCTTGCGATCTTCGCATCACCGATCAGAGAAGTGGCATACGCAAGAATACGCGATGTGATATCGAGACCAAATGCCCGGAGCTTCAGAAGCGAGGAGGTACGAATAGCTATGTACATAACTCCTATAAGAACGAAGAGGAGCCCCATAAATATCCATGTAGAAAATATCGTATTGGTGATATGGAGACCCGCTATACTCCATCCTTCTATGATATCTCATTTTGGTCCTGGAATATGAGGACCTTCATGTTCTGTCTTTATGTCTGAATGGTCTGTCTTTGTTTCTTTTTGTAGAGTTGATTCAGCGGTGTGAACTTGTACAGATTCAGCTACGTTCATATCTTCAGCCATAGCCATAGCAGATTGCTCTACGGGAAGTATGACGATAAATGCAGAGAGGAATATAAGTATGTACCGAAGAAGTATTTTCATATGACTATAAGGACGGTTTATATCTTGAGCTGAAACTCATAAAAGAAGTATTCTCTCTTTATCTGGAAGGAAAAATCAGTCGGAGTATATAAATATGAACTCATTTTGCAAGTTTTTGTGATGAAAAAAGGAAAATCCTCCTTCTCGGAGGATGTTCCTGCATAGTTCATATTTTATAACCACCTAATTTTCAAAAAATAATCTTAACATGATTTCCTAGTTAAAAGAATTCAAAGAATACTATTCCCCCATCACCACACATCCTGCCTTCTCAAGTGAGAGATCTGCTTCTTTGAATCTATATTTTTGTACCGGAGGTTCAGATATACCCATATGCATTGCGAGCTCACGTGCGCTCTCACCATAGGTAACGATAAGACGAGGTTCGATCTTTTCAATGAGTGGTATACTCACTTTCCCTGTAGGCATGATGAGGATATCGAGATCTCCGAAAAATTCGAGAGATGCTACAGAGAGATCTGCAACAAGTCGAGAGATATATCCTACATGATGACCTTCGATAGTTATATGAAATATCAGAAGCTCATCTTCTTCATGTGTATAGGCGAGAAACCCTCATTTCTCATATTCGCCCGTCATATCGAGCGTGAGTCCATCGAGAACGACTGATTCTGAGAGAAATTCGATAGTCTTCTTATCTGATTCGATAGAGAGAATATTATTGCGGTAAAAAAAATCCATATAGAGTTATTAGTGATGGTGACGAGGATATAGAAAAATCTCAGAAAATCAAATATTCTCGAATCTTAGCAAAAGATACTGGAGGAAATCTCAAAAACGAGAAGTTCGAGGCAGTAAAATACTCTCGAATCATATATAAGTGAATGAGAGAAAATTTTACTGAGAAGGTGAATTCTTGCGAAGCAAGAAGAGAAGCCACCCTGGGGTGCAATGAAATTCGAAATTTTTCAGATTTCCCTACATGAAATGGATATTCTTCTCGAGAAATCCGACCACATCAGGCTTGATGAAAATCCCCTTCAGTTCTTCAGGAGTGAACCACTTATATCAGACAAATCGTTCTGCACGACGCGGACGTGGCTCAGACTTTCCTGTATATTTCACGAGGAAGAGTGAGACTTCTTTATGGATGATCGGGGCACCTTCGAGATATCAAGCGATAAATGAATAGGCAATCTTGTTCATGAATTTGACGACTTCGAGATCTTTCTCATGGAGTCCTGTCTCCTCAGATATTTCACGGAGGGCAGTCTGCATAGCCGTCTCATCTTTCTCTATATGTCACTTTGGGAGGACATATTCGAGTTCATTTTTCGCATTTTTCCAAGCCAGCATGAGTACTTGGATTTGCGTTCAGATTTTTCTATACACCATACCGCCAGCACTCTTTTCGTGGAGTTCTGCCATGGGTATTTCATAAATAATAAGGAACCAACTGAAGTCAGTATATCAGAAATGTAAGAAAATGCAATAGATGAAAAATCATCATAAAAAATGCCAAATATAAGCTATATAAAAGATTGCATTATCCTTCTTTTTCTATAATCTAATCACAATACTATTATAGTTTTGAGATAAGACTGCTCTTCAGTCTCTATCTTTTATCTTCTAATTTCTCCTATCAATATGCGTTTTCGTATCGATACAAGCATCTTCCGTAAAGCTATAGAGACAGCATCTCATGCCACGGGAACAAATAATCTCACTCCTATACTTGAAAATATTCTCATCGATGCCGGATACAAAAGACTCGTGCTTACCGGAAATAACCTTGAGATGGCAATCGAATATATTATCGAAGAGAATGTGGATGTCGAAGTAGAGGGTCGCTTCACGATTTCATCGAAGTTTTTGACTTCATATATTGCCCTTGTACAAGATAAAGAGATCACTGTAGAGCTCGAAAAATGAGGAAGTCTCAAATTCACAACAGAGTCAAGCGATACAAAATTCAAATGAGCAAGTGCAGAAAAATTCCCTGTCATCCCGAATTTGGTACCAAATAATCCTCTGAAAATACAATCCAAAGATCTCAAAAGTGCTATAGAAAAAACACTTTTTTCCACTGCTGATGGTGCGGTACGACCAGTACTTGCAGGTATATACTTAAAGGCAAGTGAAGATACTCTCATATTTGCGTCCACTGACAGCTTTCGTCTCTCTGAATTTAGCGTAAAAGTAAAGACTGAATGAGTACATCCTGTGGTGATCATACCAAAAAAGACTGCAGCGGAACTTGCTCGACTTGTATCTGATGAGGAAGAAAAAATGCCTATAGAGTTCTATTTTCATGAAAATCAACTCCTCGCAACAAGAGGAAATGTCCGGCTCTCTTCACGACTTTTATCTGGAAAGTTTCCTGACTATGAAGGATTCTTCCCTACGATCCATGCTACCAAAACTATGACTCTCAGATCTGACCTTGTGACGAGTCTTCGTCAAGCGAATCTCGTAGCTCGTGAGAATAACTACAATACTCGAATCCGTTCAAAGCATGAAGGAGTCGTAGAGATATCTACAGGAGATACTGAGATCGGAGCATCTCTCATATCGATCAAAGGAACCGTCGAATGACAGGAAGATATCGTCTGAGTGAATGCCCAATATCTCCTCGAAGTGATAAATATCATTCGAGAAGACTATATATCATTCGAGTATAAATCTCCACTCTCACCGATTATTATTACAGGAGTGCCTAAGGATGATGAGAAGTACTCATATAGACATCTGATTATGCCATTAAAAATTTAATTTCTCACTTTATAAATAAAAAATCCTTATTTATGCTACAAGTATAAATAAACCAATATTCTTTTTTCTCTTACCAATGCTCATACAACTTCATGAACTAGAATCTCGTGTATTTGCTACTCTTCCCAATATAACTACAGAAGAGTCTCTTATAGAATACAAAAATACCATCCTCGGAAAAACTGGTGAACTCACAGTGATACTCAAGTGACTCAAAGATCTCTCTTCAGAAGATCGCGGAAATGTAGGAAAGCATGCCAACGAGCTCCGTGATGCTATATGAGAAGCTCTGGATACGCAACGAGAGAATATAAAACGATCAATTATAGATTCACGATTGTCCAATGAATGGGAGGATTCTACGATACCTTTCTCACAAAAAAACGGAAGTCTCCATCCTATTACCGCCGTCAGGAGAGAAGTAGAAGATACCTTTGGGCGTATGGGATTCGATATCTATGAATCTATGGAGATGACGACAGAGTATCTGAATTTTGATGCTGTAAATGTACCAAAAAATCATCCAGCACGGGATATGCAAGATACATTTTGGCTTGAATGAGATGCTCATGTTCTTGCGACCCAGACATCCTGTATGCAAAATCTTATACTCAAATCAAAGCAAGTTCCCATACGAGCGATCATCCCAGGAAGAGTATTTCGCAATGAAGATGTGGATGCAACTCATGACAATACATTCTACCAAGTTGAAGGTATCGTCGTAGATAAGAATATCGGCATGGGTCACCTCAAGTTTACGATCACCACAATGCTCTCCGATATATTTGGAAAGGAAGTCAATATTCGTATGCGTCCTGGGTACTTCCCTTTCGTAGAACCAGGAGTAGAGGTAGACTTTTCTTGTCCATTTTGTGATGGAATTGGATGTAAAATATGTAAATGATCTGGTTGGATAGAATTCATGGGAGCCTGACTCATGCATCCAAATGTTATACGAGAAGGATGACTTGATCCTGAGATATACACCGGTTTTGCCTTTGGATTTGGACTCAATCGTCTCGTCATGATCAAATATGGGATTCCTGATCTTCGATATTTCCAGAATCCAGATATCCGCTTCTTGAGACAATTCTAAAATAGTCACAATTCTTCTTTAATATTTGCTCATTTTATGATTATCTGCTATAATATATGGCAGATAGTTTTTTTATATGGTATTTCCATATCTTTCGTAATGAGCATGATCTACAGAAAAAAATACATCGATCTCTTTCATAAAGTCATCCAAGATAAGACAAATAGATATTTTGCTATCGTATGAGCATACGGTATAGGAAAGTCTACTTTTCTACGCGAATGTGAGCAATTTGATGTATTTGGGAATGCAGGCTCCTATCAGCATATCGAAGTAGAAAGTGGAGATATCTTAGCGGATCAAGATATAAAAAAAGATGTAAATATTGTTATTATAGATTCTTCTGAAAAACTCGAAATATCAACTATACGAGCATTTATTGAATCATTATCATCCGATATTATCGTAGTGTTCACTTCTGAAGAAGAAATATATGATGATGGCATCAGCGTATTTCATCTTCCTACTATCTGACTTCGTGAATACCTCGAACATGAAACATGAAGTATCAATGTTTCTGATATTTTCTCAGGAAATATAGATATCGTGAATCTCAATAAATTTCGCGATATTTATATAAAAAATGGCTGATACCCCGAACATCTTCTTCTTGGTACATCGATAAAAGAGGATTTTTATAGAAAAAGAGCAAAAATATATCAAGAATTGTTCGAAAAAGAATATAGTGTATTTGATGCATACGTGCGTACTATAGCTATGAACATAGGGAATCTATTTAAAGCTGATCAGATAGCCAAACTTCTCAATATTTCTCGACGAAAAGTGAATAAATATACTGAGCTTCTTATCAAATATGATATCGTGAAAGCTATCGGTCCTTGGGTACAAGATACGAACACGGAAACTTCACGACATGTAAAGCTCTACTTTAGTGATCTTGGATATCTCTCTGCACTTCTCTGAGAGATCCATGGCGAATGAACTCTCAGGCAAGGAGCGACAGAAAATTTGATATTTCTCGAACTCCAGAGAAAACTTGGTGATACACACTCTCTCTATTTCTATAGAAAAAAATCATGAGCAGAGATCGCCTTTATCGCTGAAGATACAGAAAATACTCTTATCACTCCTATAGAAGTGACAACTCGTAGTACCGATATATCACCGCAGGTTTTTCGAGTCTTCGATGAAGAATATCATGACCGCATCGAGCGCTATATGATATTCAATGATATAAAGTGAGCTATTTCTTCCTTGAATGATACTCAAATCATGATCCTTCCTCATATCGGTATATAAGAAAACCGTTTCAAATATTCGGAACGGTTTTTGCTTTACTTTTTCTATGGGCTTTATAGACTATGATGGAATCTAATCCAATCTATGAAAGCTATCATTCTTGCTGCAGGAAAAGGAACTCGTCTAAAGCCCATCACTGACACGATACCAAAAGTGATGGTGGAGGTAAATGGAAAGCCTCTCCTTGAGTATAACCTTGAGCACCTCCTTCCCTATGTCGATGAATTTATCATTGTCGTCAAATATAAGCAGGAAACTATCCGTGCATATTTTGGAAATGGCTATAAAAACATCCCTATTCGCTATCATGAACAAGGAAAAGAAAACGGTACATGATCGGCCCTTTGGGGTATTGAGATAGAGTGAGACTGCTTTATCGTTACTTCAGATCAGATATTTAATCAGAAAGATGTCGACCTCCTCGCTCGATCGCCCTATTATGGAGCTCTCGCAAAACGAGTCAGTCATCCTGAGAAGTATGGAATCTTCCTGACTGACGATTCGGGGCAGATACGCGATATCATCGAAAAACCAAAAAAATATATAGGAAATCTCGCGAGTTTACTGTATTTTAAAGTAAATGCTGATGTCTTGCTCGATGCGAGAACCATAGCGATATCAGAGCGAGGTGAATACGAGCTCCTCGATCCAATTTCGAATTTTGGGAAAAATCACCCTTTTTTCGTCTTTCCTCTCGGGTATCCTTTCCTCGATATTACGAGTATCGATGATCTTAACGGAGCAAATCTCTCCTTGCTCAATCTTGAAAAACCACTATTCTGAACATCAATATTGCTCGAAAAAATGAATGATTACTCTCTTCATGTAGGCATACCTGAAAGTTGTATCCCCACTATTATCTGATATTCTCTAGATGAAAATGATATCTCTCTCAAATCTAATACTGGCGACAGATGACGTTTTTCTGATTACATAAAATTTGAAAAATGGTACAATGATGATTGACGCTATGTTTTTAGTCTACTCGAGCCTACTGGTGAGATTGCTGGAATATGGTTCGGCAGACCATCACAAAAACCTGAACTCTCTCATATCGAGAATCAAGAAATCTACGATCGTATGCTCGATAATATATCGGATATCCATACCGGCGGTATCCGCCTCTATCCAAATGCTCGTGGAAAGGGACTTGCGGCTCCTTTTATCCAGAGAAGTTCTTCCTATTATAGAGTACTTTATCCCAAATGTTACATGTCGATAGATATAGACTCTGGAAATATCCCCTCACAGAAGGCATATGAAAAATCAGGATATACTTATATATGACTCTGAGAAAATCAAAAAACTATAGAGAAAAACCCACATGATAGAAGAGTCTATGTAGAAATTCCCAGAAATTAATCAGAAATAGTAATCTCTACCCCTTCAAGATCGGTGATAACATCGAGAAATACGCTATATTCAGAAGATCCGGTTCGATGATTTCTTGTAAGATGTTCCTTAAGGAGATGATTATCAGTGATGGCGATCCTAGCAACCTCTTTCTCCGAGAGGACATCATAGAGGGCATCGAGATTCTTCCCAAAGATGCTCCTATCAAGATGAAGATCTCGTGTTATCTGATCATATATGTCCTCGATAGAGTTTATGCGTTTTCCTGAGAGAGTGATAGTTTTCATAAAAGTTCTGTAGTTATCTGGAGAAATAACGAATTCTTTGCTCTACATATTTGAATTTCAATGATACCAATAAATTTGCTTTTTGCAAAAATAACATATACTACCAAACGTCCAAGTACACGTGAAATGTGGGAGTTCCTACGGCTATCTTGGTCAGAAAGCCAAAGAAGAACGATTGGACCAAATTTATTTTTTCACGTTTTTTATAATGTCTATTACTCACGGTAAGAAGTACAATCAAGCAATCACTCTCATCGAGAAGGATCGTATCTATAGTGTGAAAGAGGCGGTCGATCTTCTCGAGCGGACCAATACGGTCAAGTTCGATCCGACGATCGAGATCCACTTCAATCTCAATATAGATCCTCGCCAAGCAGATCAGCTTGTCCGCTCTACCCTCTCACTTCCAAATGGAACTGGTAAAACCAAGAAAATTGGTGCCTTTACTGACCTCGGAAATGAAGCAGAACTCAAGGCAGCTGGTGTGAGTGTCGCAGGTGGTGATGATCTCATCGATTCCGTCCTCCAGAATAAGATCGATTTCGAAATCGCGATCGCTACTCCTGGAATGATGAAAAAGATGGGTAAAGTCGCGAAGGTCCTCGGCCCAAAGGGTCTCATGCCAAATCCTAAAGCAGGTACAGTAGGGGAGGATCTTCTCGCTATCGTCAAAGAGCTCTCAGCAGGTCGCTTCGAGTTCAAAAATGATAAGCAAGGGAATGTCCACTCTATCGTCGGAAAGCTCTCATTCGGTGTTGCGAAGCTCGAAGAGAATATCGGATTTTTCCTCAAGACTATGAAAGCTGCTCGTCCTACAGGACTCAAGGGTGGTACTGCATTTGTCAAGAGTATCTATATCTGTAATGCTATGGGTCCTGGTATCAAGCTCGATTCCAATATCTAGTTTCTACATGTTTCTGTCATTCCGGGCTTGTCCCGGAATCTAAATCCAAAAAATCCGAAAAGCTTTTTAAAAACCGTCAAAAAAACTCCTCCAGAAATGGGGGAAATTTTTTTATAAGGATTATTTATTAAAATTGACTTTCCTTATAAAGGAAATATTATTATTTAAAATAAATATCTAAAAACCGATACGCTACTTTTTTCTTCTATAAAAAAATATGTTGTATTGGCATCAGCAGAATTCTCACTTTTAGTCGCATCAACTATTTTGATGCGACTTTTATTTTTAAATGAACTATTTTCGCATGAATATTTTTTTAGAAAAAATACCTTCCCTAAAAATTATTGTAATAATTTTTATATGCCTAATTACTCTTTATTCTGAAAATATTTTTGCTTATACAATGGGCAATTGACATCTCAACTCTTGCGCTATTCGTCCAGATAAAAGTATTAGTTGTTGGTGATGGAATAGCTACGGGCAATCAAATAGTCAAAGTGGAACATTCTCACAAATAAGCGCTTGACGTATACACGCATGTTGATTAACATCTAGCTGAACGTCGATTTGCTGGTGACAGCCATGAAACTGATTACCCAATAATCAAGCTATAATATTTCAACAAATTAGTGCTGGTGATTCTCATACTTGTTCATTAAGCCTAACTTGAAATATTACGTGTATTTGATATACGGCATGATGATACCCAAGTAGCATCACATGAACTTTTTCTCAGGTGAGTGCTGGAGAATCTCATAGTTGTTGACTTCTTGAAAATTGAACTATTAAATGTTGGTGAGATAATCTGTATTGACAGATAACTACTCAAAGTTGAACATTTTCTCAGTTGAGTGCTGGTAGCATGCATACTTGTTGAATTAAAAATAATTGAAATATAGCATGTTGGGGATATAGTCAAGCATTTTGAGCTGTAAATAGCCAATCGTGAACTTTTAGTCAAGTAGTAACTTGAAATAATCATGCATGTTGATTAAAATTAGACTGAACTGTGGATTGTTGGTGAGGAAATTCATACTGACAAATCAATTATTTATATTGAAAATTTATAGAAATAAATGCTGGAGATTTTCATACTTGTGGGCTACGCTCAAATGGATTAATAGAATGTTGGGGATCGAATGATTATTGACAATCTAATACTCAAAGTTGAGTATTTCTTTTACCCTTCGATCCTCTTATTTTTATGAGTTCAACTCCAAATAATAACTCAACATGAGTTAGTATAGCACAACCAATTATTTCTACGACATTGTCTACATCTATAAATACTTTAACACTTTCATGAAATATACTTTTGACTACATCAGGAGGGATAATTGTACCCTATAATGTAGTCTCGACTGGTTGATCTACTCTCAGTATTCAGCCTACGAATAATCTCTGATTCAATACTCAATATACTGTAACATATGGCACAGGCATACAAAGTCTATCTGGAGCGACTCTCATATCACCAAAAGTCATTAGTTTTACTACAGAGATTCTCATACTCCCTCAGACACTCACACCGTCCCTTGCAGAAAATTGTGGAGCCTCACAAAATGTATGCGCATATATGCAATGATCATTCGATAATCAAAGGACAATATATTCATCTGCTTCATCTGTTGATAAAGACAACGTCTATTTACAGAATATAGCTGATCCAATAACTCTCGCAAATGGAGAATCTGTCTACACAAATACTTTTCTTCAACTCCCCTGAAAATGAATCTCCTATGAATTATCCCTCATAAACCGAAGTCGTGCAAACTACAATGGTCCTATAGGACAAAACTGGGATCATAACTACAACAGATTTCTTCGAGAAAATGCAAGTGGAAGTATCGATTATTATAATGGAAAACTTTGAATATATAACTTCACTTCATCTGGATGATCATATGTTCCCAATAAACTCCTCAAAGCAAGTCTCTCGAAAAGTGGATCAATCTATACCATAAACTTCATCGATGGATCAAAAGAAATCTATGGATCGAATCTCTATATCAGTAGCCTGCAAGATCCTATCGGAAATAGTCTAAGCTTCACGTATGATAGCGAGGCAACACTCACAAAAGTAGTAGATCAAAATAACGATGAGATAATATACGCCTACTCTCCAAGCGGTCGTATACAGAGTGTCAGTGCTCTATGAGGACGGAGTGTGAGTTTCACGTACGATTCCTCATACAATCTTACAAAGATCGATATGACGAATTCAGGTACTACCAAAACTCTAAATTATACATACTCTCCAGCAAATGCAGATCCAAAACTCGAACACAACCTCATCTCATTCACTGATGCTAAATGACAGACCTATGTATCGAATACCTATGATAACAATGATCGTGTATCTTCACAGGTATATGGGAATGGAACGGTCTTCTATCTATATACGCTCAGTGGAACAAGCGTCACGAAAAATAGTGTCACAAATAGAAAGTGAGTCGTCACAGAATATCTCTATGATACCCTCGGGAATAATACCCAAATGCTCGTAAAAGGTACTGGATGACTCTCAGATATCACCTATAGCTATACCTATGATAGTCTATCTCAGAAGCTCACAGAGACAAAACCACGATGAAATGGTATAAAATATACATACGACGGCTCTGGAAATATACTTGAATCCCGAATCAAGACAAATATATCATCATCCGATAGTGCTACAGGTGACCTCATCAGCATATATCAGTATGATCCGAAAGGGAATATCACTCAGATGACTTCACCAAATGGAAAGACTAGCACTTTCACCTATAATACTGGAAGTAAGGTCACCAAGATAGAAATAACCATAGCATCATGAGCTATAAGTACCAATAATTTTTCCTATGATGGAAATGGTCGACTCACCGAGAAGAGAGATGGAGAAAATAACTCTATATACTACGAGTATACAAGCCTGAATATCCCTACAAAAATAAAAATAGGAACAGGAGCAGAGCAATCGATCAATACCTATACCTATGATAGCTATGGAAATCCTCTCGTTATCATTGATGGTGAAGGGTACACTCATACGTATGGATACGATGTCTTCGATAGACTCATACAAGACACATCTTCTGAGGGCATAGTGAAGCAGTACTCTTATGATGCCAATAACAATAAGCTCTCATCGAGCCTGACCATCACTGGCGGAGAATCTGTCGATGCTTCTACGAGCTATGATATACTCGATAATCCTACTCAAATCACCCAAGAAACCAAAAACACCATAAATAATAGCCAAAATCTCCTCTATGATAAGAATGGGAAGGTCATACAAAAAACCTATCAAAATGGACTCATAGAAACCTACGAGTATGATATGATGGAACGCCTCAAGTCCATAAGTATCATAGGTGGTAGAACCGATACGACGACCTATAGCTATGATACAAATGGAAATCTCGTCACCAAACTCAAGAATGGAAATACTACCACAAAAGAGTATGACCTCTATGATCGGATGACGAAAAATACTGATGCCCTCTGAAACTATAAGACATATACATACGATACAGCTGGAAATATCACCCTCTCACGTGCATATTCCAGTACAGGACTTCTCATGCAAGAGACAGGATATACCTATGATCTCATGAGTCGGCTGACGAAGACGAGCGAGAAGAAGCTCGAAGATAGTACGTATAGAGATACGCTCTATACCTATGATAAAAATGATAAAAAACTCATAGAAACTGATGCCCTCTCAGGAAGCATAAGCTATACATATGATAGTCTCTGACGACTCCGATCAAAAACCCTTCCAAACGGACTCAAATATGAAAATGCATATAGTAAGACCGATAATATCCTCACTGAGAAGGTCATCTCATGAAGTGGGACTATGACGACGACCTACACCTACGATCATGATGGAAGAAGACTCAGTATGCAGGATAATCTCGGAAATACGACGAATTACGCATATAATAAGCTCGGTCAAGTCACCCAGATAGTAGATCCCCTCCTCATACCGACAATCTATACGTATGATTACCTCTCTAATATCGTGACTGAGACTCGCTCTGGAAAGACGATCACCTCGGAGTATGATATCACTGGTAAGCGGACGAAAGTCACTGATGCAGGATGAGTCATCACCGAGCACCTCTATGATCCCGAGTGAAGGATCGTCGAAGAGCGATTCGGACAAGGATGATGGTATACCTCGACATTCTACACCTATGATAACAGTGGAAATCTCAAGACAAAAGAAGATGCTCGATGAACCAAGATCACCTACACCTATGATGCCCTCGATCGCAATACCAGAAAAGATATCGTACGTGGTAGCAACGTATGATGACCGACTTCTGAGACATTCGCCTACGATGGGCTCAGCAGACTCACGAGTACGACTACACAAGAAGGATGGAACTCTACATTCACCTATGACTCTCTCGATAACCTCACGAAGGACTCTATCGGGACCTTCACCCTCTCATCGAATCTCCAATATGATATACTCTGAAGAGTCACTCGTATGCCTTATAGTCAGACTATCGGATATACAAATATGGCATATGACTCTCTCGGTAGGATGACCAAAGTGACTGACTCAGCTAGTGGAAGCTATATAGACTATACCTATAACCAGTTCTCTCTCTTGCGTGAAGCTCGTAAGAATACTCTCGGTACAAACTATACCTATGATGGGCTCGCTCGTATCTCATCGATATCAGGGTCTGGATATACGAGTCCTCTAAGCTACACCTATGATGCAGATGGACGTATCACAGCAAAATGAGGAAATACATATACCTATAATGCACAAAACGAGCTCACGAAGACCCTCTACCAGACAGGGATATATGCCACCATGAGTGGGACGAGCTATACCTATGACCTCATGGGCAATAAGAAAAATGAATCCATCATCCTCTCGACAGGTGGTACAGGAGAGACACTCCGTACCACATGGAACTATATGACCTGAGCCCAAAACATATATAGTACCCTCACAAGCGCATCATGACTCACCTACTCGGGAGTCTACCTCTCAGGGACACTCATCTCAGATGCCGTAGGCAATATCGTAGGCAATCAGATAGGATCTCAGAAACAGTACGAGTTCATCTATGACTATGCGAATCGTATCGTCCAAGTGAATAAATACTCTACAGGAACGACGAAATCCCCACTCGTCAGCCATAAGTACGATGCTCTCGGTCGGAGAGTATTCAGGCAGGCTCAGTCAGGCTCCCTCCTCACGGAGAGGACATATTATGGGTACTATAAGAATGCTCTCATAGAAGAGAAGATAGAGTCGATGAGTGGAGTGACCGATGGCCACTATATCGTGAAGAACTACATTTACTGACCAGAAGGAGATGACGATATAGCCCTCATAGTGCAGAAATATGTGAAGAAGGTCAGTACGACCTACCCTGCTACCACAGGATACTACTACTTCCATAAGGATCACCTCTCTTCATCAGAGAAGATATCGAACGGATCATGAGTCATCGTAGAAGAATATGCATATAGTCCATACTGAATGACCTATGT
>JAYWFD010000014.1:0-2687 GCA_043778965.1 Candidatus Altimarinota bacterium | reverse complement strand
CCCAAAGATTGAAATACTTCTTGTGCAAGTGCTTTTCGTTTTGTATTATCCCTGAAGACCTCTCATAGACGAGTATCATCTAAATCTTTTACTTCTACAATAGTAGATGTACTTTGTTTGAGAGTTCTGATAAAATCTTCTTGCTGTCAGGAAGTAAGGGTGGTAAATATGTCTCCAAATTCTTTTTTGGCAACTTCTTTGACAAAGGAATCTCCTACAAGTTTCATATCATGAGCAAACTTGAGAGAAAATTGTGCCCCCAGTCATGTTAAAACTTCTTTTCGTCGAGCAGGAGAGGCGGATTGGTATTTTGAAAGTATAAAGGATATACTTTCTTTATCAGGGATCTGGCCATAATCTTTATAATCCTTGAAGATTTGTAGAAGTTTCTTTTTTCCAGTTTCATCGAATAGAGCATCTTTATCGTGAAATATTTCAGTAAATTGGGACATATCATCGGCTCCAAGTGCGCGTAAAGAAGGAAAAATATCGTATACGAGAGTTCTTAATTTTCTTCATCGTTTTATATGGAGATCGAGAACAGTTTCATCTAAACTTGCTATTTCAGCCCTAAGCTTTCTTTCTCAATCATTCCCCTGAGTACGGATACTTGGAAATATTCTCATAGCAGTATCGTAGACTTGCTTTCTTTTGAGTACAAGGTTTTTTAATTTGAGGATGATTTGCTCAGATATATTAGCATCAGTAGATTCGCGATCGATCATATCATCTGTGACTTCTCACCAGTCTTCCATACCTTCTCTTCGGAGATCACGCATGTGTCGAGAGATATTTGAGTGCATATCCCCCATATTTACTCTATAAGTATCGAACTTCTGTGGATCAAATGGATCTCAAAATTCTCTATTGATCCCTTGTTTGAGAAGACTATGAACATTGTAGTCTTTTGGTTTTCTCTTTGATATTTCAGAAGATTCTTGAGGATTTTCCTGCGAATTGAATTGAGCCATGGGATCTAAGATTATTATCCCTTGCATTTTACCAGAAATATGCCAAAAACACAAATAAAAATTCCACTTTATTGAAGCAGAATTTTCGTATATTTGATATGGTTGCGGAGGTGTGAATCGAACACACCGACCGTGAGTGTTATTAGCCCCATGATGCTCGCTAGACTATACTCCGCGATAGATATTATTTTCTAGAAAATAAAAGATCTTCCAATTTTAAGAGAAGATCTGATTATTATGTATGGTTGCGGAGGTGTGAATCGAACACACGACCTCAAGGTTATGAGCCTTGCGAGCTACCACTGCTCTACTCCGCGAAACGTAAATGGTATGATGAGCCCCTATTGCGAGTTAGACTGCTCTACTGCTGCGAAACGTAAATGGTATGGTGCCAATGAGTGGGCTCGAACCACCGACCTCGGCGTTATGAGTGCCGTGCTCTAACCAGCTGAGCTACATTGGCATGTTATTTTGGTCTATGTCTATGCACTTTGTCTATGCACTGGCGAAGCTCCGTGATTATAGCGAAAAACCAAAACTGTCAATAGTTTTTTGGAGAGTTTTTCTGAAATTAGGGATTTCACCGAATTTCGATCCACTATGAGCTTGATATATATGCAATATATCTCAGATATTCCAAGAATTTCATCCATTTATAGTATTATGGAATTTTCTATACGAGGACCCTGCATCAATAAAAGAGAGAAATCATATACTTTCATCTGTATTCCATCCACCGAGTCACTTGTACATATCCCATAGATAGGGCTTTCCAGACATGAGACCACGAGCCGATGATATCTCTCCACGAAGGACTGATATATCCCCAAGGTCTATGAGATCCCAGAGTGCGTCTCTTCTCATCCAAGGGAGGGTGATGATATTCTCATCACGTATCTCTCAGGGGAGAGTATTTCCGATGAGAAACACTATGACATTCTCAGGAATATTGTGAGATTCAAGATTGAGGAGTGTTTCCTTATAACAAAAAAGAGGGATCCATAATTTCTCTTTGAGATTGCTCGGAAGCTGCATATTTGTAAGCCAAGCTTCACGTGAAACTTGGCTGTGTTCATAGTTCCATATACCACCCATACTCGCAAGTGGAGAGTATACGAGTTCCCGTATAGGTCGATCCAGACGAGAGTGTATATGTTCGGTAGCATGTATCTTCTCATACCAAGGATCATACGTAAGATAATTGATACGTATGACGCTCCTTCATGCTGGAATATCAGCAAGTTCTATATCCGCATGAAGACCGAGGATGATGAGCTTCGATGAGGTAACATAGTCATATTCACTCTTTTCATAGATCTTGTAAGATGGAAGTGTACATCAGCTTTGACTGAAAAATGTCTCTAATTGTAACGGGTTATCTGTCACGATACGCCAAAAAAGAGGGAATCAACTCATGAGAAGACATTCGAGCACCCATCCCATATCGCCATAGTTATCGACGATATCTATGAAGATATCAGCAGTTTCGATTTTCATATTGTTATTCTAGGGAGTTTCGGTAAAATACAAGAGCTTATACGTTATCAGAATGCCAATAAAAATACTTTTGTGACCAAAAGTATTCAAAAATTTCGGGGGAGGAAAAACTCGTTCGCTTCGCTTTTCTTTTTCCTTTTCTCATCTGCCTCAGACAGTTTCCTCCCCCGAACCCCATCTGAGTTCACAGATTATCATTTATAGAACAGTTCTACAGTT
>JAYWFD010000013.1:0-18834 GCA_043778965.1 Candidatus Altimarinota bacterium | reverse complement strand
ATACCCAATTCTTCATCTTCTGTGAATTCTAACGCTGTACATGGTAGAACCTGATGGAGTCCACCGGCAGAGCCGGTGGTTTAGTGGTGGTTAATTATGAATCCAGCATGATTAGAATCTGATGTTTTTAATGACAGTAAGTTAAAATGAGTTTCATGTGAAAATTGTGTTGGAACTATTATTGCCTCAGATTCTGAGGTGATTGGCTGTAGAGGTACTCCAAATCCTGGAGCTGTTAGAAGATTGGGTTATTGTTTTCAGTGAGTTCAACATTGAACAGGGAAGAGATTCATAAACATAATTAGCTTTTATGAAAGTATGAGTAATCCACAACCAATTCAGAGTGAAGGATAAAATTTAATCCACCTTCGCTAAAATATACTCGAATGCAACGATCTTATAGGTCGTATCTCCGACTTTCACATCGTCACCTGAGTATTGTCCGCTTATCACCCGATCTCACTTCTTGAGGTCAGTCGTGATCTCTATACCGTGCTTATCAGTGCGACCGGGGCCGACAGAGAGGACTTCATAGAGAGTCGGGCGTTCCTTGTTCGGGCTATCGGGGATGATGATACCAGATGCGGTGATCTTCTCTGCATCGACAGGCTTGAGAAGGACGCGATCAGAGAGGGGAGTGATCTTTTCGATCATGTCATGAGAAAGACTCATAATAGGTAGAAAAGTTAGAGAATAAAAAATCGTGATACAGATATCACTGAGAAATATTATATGAATTTTTCATGTAAGTCAAAATTTTAGCACCTATTTTTGTGATGTGCTAGAAATGTATAATGCATTTTTCGAATTATCATTTGTAAATAAAAAAATACCCGTACAATAAAGTTGTTCGATACTCTCTATCTTTTCCTCTATGTACACAATCTATGGTTCATCGAAGGTGGTAAATTATTACTTTCGAATGTCTACTGAATCATCTTGAGCTTTTTCGAGTTGGCCATACAAAGAATGAGTCTCACCAGATTGGAGTAAGCCTATAGAAGAAGTTAGAACTCAGAGAAAGAGGGTAGCAACTGACTCTGCTAATAGTGCAAACTATAATGTAATCTCTCTTCTGGATTTTTGAAATCCAAGGGAATCATTTTATCGTGCGAAAGAAGTTGCAAATGAGGCAGGATGTCAGCGATATAATACATGGTTAAATTTTTCTAGAATAATAAATGGAAGAAAATAAAACCTCCCAATGGGAGGTTTTATTTATGACACGTGATGCATATTGGATCATTCGGTACTCGGGATCTCACATCCGATCATAGAGAGATACTTTCCCATATGCTCGACATCACGAGCTTGCTGATCATGTCGCTCTTTTTTCGCTGTTTTCGTATGGAACTTATACTTCGTGAGAAGTGTATAGACGAATTGCCAGTAGGCACAATCAGGGATATCGACATGTCCGATCGTACGGATTTCTCTGAGATAGTTCTGTGAGTAGAAGAACTCTTCTTTCGTTCCGATATTATCGAGATCAGCATCTTGGATGATCTCTTCGAGGTGACTCTTTGGCTTCGAGAATAGGACAGTTGCCATGACGATGCCTTCGATCTTCACGATACGAGACTCTTCGTACTTCTGTCATTCGAGCCAGGTTCGGGCGATACGCGCTCCGAAGTACTCATTTTTCTCATATTGCTCTGTGAATCCAGTATCATGAAAGAGCGCAGCTATCTGTATATCTTCGAGATCTTCTCCCTCGACTCCTTCCGCCATAGCGAGATAGGTAGCGCGCCCAAATACGCTCGCAGTATGAGCGGGATTGTGATATGGATAGTCTTTACACTTTTCGAGGAGTTTACTCGTATAGTCGTGGGCTTGTTCGATGATAGTATGCATAAAAGATATATAAAAATAAAGAATAAGATCAATTGCAATAGAGAATTTTTCTTTTATATGGACTGTATTATAACACTTTTTTCTTTTTCTTGCAAAAAAGAGAACTTTTTTTATAATCAGCCCATTCTCGTGCACTTTGCATCAGAAAATAGAGCCGAAATTTACTTTTCCCCTCTTCTTCTACACACTAATTCTCACTTCCATGAAGCTCACGTATCGTCTTCTGCTCATCGTCGTACTTACTCTCGTATCTGCTCTCTATGTATTCCCATGGGACAAATACGGAGTCGAACTTCCCACTTGGGTCAAGCCATATAAGCTTGGTCTTGATCTTCACGGAGGTGTCGAGCTCGATTATAATATAGATCTCAGTGCCGTACGATCTCAGACAGGTGGCCAAGTGAATGAAGCTGCTACGATAGATTCGCTTAAAGGGATCATCGATAAGCGTGTACGAAGTCTCGGGCTCGAAGAGCCTACTATCCAGACGGCTTCATATGGCCCAGGAGAATCTCACCTCATCGTACAGATACCAGTACGTGACTATGGAAATATCTCAGAAGAAGAGAAACGAGTGAAAAATGCAGAGGACATTGCTCGTGCCAAAGATACGATCGGTAAAGTGGTACAACTCGAATTCCGAGAGTCAAAACTCGAAACGACAGAAGCAGATAAAAAACTTCGTCGTGATATCGCAGAAAAAGCACTTACAGAATTAAAGACTACTCCATTTGCAACTCTCGGTACGAAATATCGAGATCAATATGAAAATGTTGCATATATGTCTACTTCAGGTGCCCTCATCCGAGAGGCAAAGTTCGATGGAGCTGATACGATCACGAAATTTCCCTATATCAGTCCTGTGACATATATACCAGGTGAAGAGACGATAAGTGTCGATGCTGATGGAAAACCTCTCACGACGAGAGGTCTCGGTGGATACTCTATCGTATCTCTCGAAAGTATGAAAGAGGTCGAAGTTCCTGTGTTAGGAACAGGAGCTGCTACAAAACAAAAAGAGTATACGTACTCTCTTCTTTATATAGATGAGCGTCCATCCCTCTGGACAGCCGCGAAGACGGCAGATGGTAAAATTTTGAATGACAAATTTCTCACTCGTGCGGGTATGGCATTCACTCAGGCGGGAGTGCCCCAGGTAGAGCTTATATTTAATGATGAAGGAAAGAAGATCTTCGGAGAACTCACGAAGCGTCTCATCGGAAAGCAGATCGCGATATTCGTCGGGGGAGAACTCCTCACAGCTCCGACTGTCCAGGCGATCATCTCTGATGGAAGGGCTGTCATCACGGGTGATTATACCATCCAGAGTGCTCAGCAACTTGCAAATGATATCAATACAGGTATCGTACCAGCTCCCATATATCTCACGAGTGAGCGTACGATCGATGCAAAAATCGGACGTGATGCTCTCGACCAGATATTTGTCGCAGCTCTTGTGGGACTTATCGCTATCGTAGTACTCCTTGTATATTTCTATCATATTAGCTGACTTCTTGCAGGTGTTGCTCTTATAGTATATTCGATCATCCTTGTAGCACTTGTGAAGCTCGCGGGTATCACACTGACACTTGCTTCTATAGCCGGAGTGATACTCTCTATCGGTCTTGCGATCGATGCGAATATCCTCATCTTCGAGCGTATGAAAGAGGCACTCAGATCAGGTCTTCATATGGAGAAAGCTATCAGTGTATGATTTGCGAAGTCATGGACAGCGATCTGGGATTCTCATATCACTTCTCTCACTTCAGCAGTGATCCTCTATGTGTTTGGTATTTCTCTGATTAAGGGATTTGGTCTCATGCTTGGCCTGGGTATCGTCCTCTCACTTTTCACAGCTATGTGGGTATCGCGTATCCTCATCATCGCTGTATCTCGTACCAAGCTCGGTCACAGTGCGAAAGTATTCGTCGGACTCAAAAAATAGACTTTTTATAAAAAATACTTAAAATCAGGGCTTCACTGTCCTGATTTTTTTATGCCACTTCAACTTCTTCCATATGAAATAATAGCATGAGGGAATCCTCATGATAGATTTCCTCTTGCAAGAGGAATATATGTTCGATTTTGAAAAGATGTAATAGATATACTTGGTCGAAATGCTCAAATGAGAAATATTGCTGAGTGTACTTTTATGACTCATATCCGCGTCATGAGAAGCTTGCTTTGATGCTGATTTTCGGTAGAATCTATCCATTCTGGAAAGGTATTTCCGAAAGAAGTCCTGAAAGGTAGGATTATGAGTAAGCGGAGAACCTGTATACTTCAGTGAGTGACCCGGTTTCTGATAGTTCGAGAGACTAACATTTCAAAATAACGTATGATTCTCTGATTTTTCGATTCATGACTCGGGGGACAGGTCGTCATGGAAGCTTTCCAGAGAGAGTTCCCTGAGATAGATATGATCCTCGAGATGGATAGAGAAAATGCTCCTTATGGGGGAAAAAGTAGAGAAGAAATACAATCTCTGACAAAAATAGGAGTAGAGAAACTTTTTGCTCGATGAGCCGATGTCGTCATACTCGCTTGCAATACTGCGAGTGTATGTGCTCTGCAGTGGCTTCAAAGAGAAATATTTGTAGGCAAACATATACTGGGAGTTACTGTTCCATGAGCGGAAGCAGTCGTCGAATGAGGATATAGGAAAATCTGAGTTCTTGCAACAGAGGCGACAGTAAGAAGTCGTATGTATAAAGAGAGAGTTCATATCCTAGACGATAGCGTCATCGTCGAGGAAGTAGCAGCACCAGGACTTGTCCCACTTATCGAAAAGGGAATTATATCATGACTAGAGATCGAAGATCTCTTGCGACAGTATCTATCGCAGTTCTCTCCTGATATCGAAGCACTTGTACTCGGATGTACCCATTATCCCCTGATACAGGGAAGTATAGAGAAGATATGGATTGAAATTCATCTATCAAAATCACCGAACATTATTGATCCAGGATACGAGTCAGCAAAGAAGTTTAGAAGTTGGTTTACGCGTAAGGCAGTCGAATAATCTTTACTCTAAGCTGAACTCGGCACTAAATAATCTTTTTTGATCTCAAGTAACTTTCTTAAATCACCATTTTCGAATAGGACTTACATTGTACATCATTCGCATTCGCTGCCTGTGGATATCAAGCCATTTGGTCATTTCTTTATCTGTAGTCACTTGTGAGGGTATAATTATAGGTGTCTTAAAGTAGTAATTTGCTTCGGCACGGAGTACTACAATTTTCTTGAATCAAAGACGCTTTAAATATCATGATATATGACTTATGAGATTTCAGATAGTGTCTATATCTATATTTTTCTTTCTTTTTCATTGAATTTGAAAAAATTCTACAACTCATTCTGGAAGAAATCGCATTCATATGATACATACTTCATTTTTTTCAGCATCAATTAAAGATATTGAGAAATTAGTATCTCTTAAAAAATCATTACTATTGTAATTGAGCCATATTTCATACTGATTGTCTGGCATTTCTCAAAGTTTACTCTTTCAATTTAGTTCTATAAGAATATTTCATCGAACATCCAAATTAGCCCCCAACCAAATATTATAACAATCCTCCTCAAAATCATTATAGAGAGATTGTTTTCCTGTTTCTTTTGTTGCATTTCAAGATTTTTTTTTGATTCTTTTCATGATCTCTATAAAATCTAGAGGCATAACTTCTAGAAGTGGTCAAACTCTTGCTGTAGTTCTTCTTACAAGTCATGCGTATTGTCATGCGATAGATACTCTTTTTTCTGGATTGAGTAGGAGGGTATGTAGTTGATGCTCTATCATTATTGGATTATTTATGATTCTTATTTATTGAAATGCTAAAGTCGGACAGGCCATTGGGGGACTCTGCGATCATATGAACATCAGATATGATATCCGAGACTATAATGATCCTCCGTTATCGTATGATGCGTATGAGGCGATCGTGCCATCCCCATGAGTCCCAGGTCATCATCCACTTTATGCTACTGGAAAGGTAGTTTCTGAGCTTGATTTTGCCTATCGGTATCTGCCGAAATGATTCCAGATAATTTCTATCACAGGGACTGATGGAAAATCTACCACCAGTTGGATTATGTATAGCGTACTCCAAAGAGAGTATTTTGGCAAAAAAAGTGTATATCTTTCCGGAAATTTCGATATTCCATTTTCTGCTACAGTTCTTGAGATTCTCAAAAAATGAGAAAAGAAGGGAATTATCGTAGTTGAGGTGTCGAGTTTCATGGCATATTCGCTCAAAGTATTCACTTCTCATTATTCGATCTTCACGAATTTTAAACCAGACCATCTTAATTGGCATAAGGATCTTCAGGATTATTTTCTAGCTAAGATGCATGTATTTTCTCGAACAAAGAATTTAGCAGTGATAAATCAACAGGTACTCGATTTTGCTTATGAAAATCATCTTATCTTTGAGCAAAAAGATAATGTACGAATTTTTGAGAAATTTGAGAAGGATTGAATGCAAAAAAAGAATGAATGAATCATCCGCGACTTTACTGATGGTGAGAAGATTGTTATCTCATGAAGAAACAAATATCTTCTTTCAGAAACTCACTTTTCTTGAATGCATAATGCTATGAATATCCTATCAGTATGACTCGTGACAAATGCGATGAAAATATGTTCAAAACGTATAAAAAAATACCTCTCTGAAATACAATGACTTCCTCATAGGCTCGAAAAAATAGGAGAAAAAAATGGGCTTATCTTTGTGGAAGATTCAAAATCGACTTCTTCTCAAAGCCTTGAAGCGGCACTAGGATCGTATGGAAGCACAAAAAATCTCCTTCTCATTGTAGGATGATCAGACAAAGGAGATTCATTTGACTACCTTTCTGATATACTATATTCCCGGGTCAAAGCACTTGCATGTATCGGTGAGACAAAGGATCGCTTTATCTCTCTCGCAAAGTGACGAAATATCCCATTTATCCCTACAGACTCACTTGATGAATGAGTCACATGGCTCTATGAAAAATGAGAGAAAGGTGATGTACTTATGCTTTCACCATGATGTGCATCATTTTGATTATTTCGAGATTATCTCGATCGAGCTTGCCAGTTTCGTGCAATAGTAAAAAAACTCTCTGAGTAATCAGAGAGTTTTTTTATGTGTTTATTTATTGAGCAGTAACTCATCATGATGACGTAGTTCATGTAAGAGTTTTAGGAACCATAGGTTGACTTATTGGTGTATCTATAATCTCAAAAAGTGCAAACCAACTTTGACCGGCGTATTTGCTGAGAATGGCTTGAAGTTTTTTTGTATCTTGAGTTGCATTTTCTGCTATGATTTCGCTTTGTATTGCCTCGATTCTAGGGTACTCAGAAGCTCTTTTGTTATTTATAATTCATATGATATACGTATGACAGTTTGCGAGTTTCTGATTTCTATAGATAGTTGTTCCATCTCTATAAGATTCATAGTTTGTACCGGCAATATCTATATATTCTTGATCTGTGAGAAGTTTTCATTTTTTTCTTTCGGAGAGAGCCAGTTCAATACAGAAATTATCTGTATCTACAAGTCTCAAATTTGACGCATTCATGGTCAATAGAAGCTTTTCCGCTCTATCGGTGAGTGCGTGGCGGGGATCTCTATCTATCGTTGCAGCATTGAGGTCTATAAGGAGATATTTAAACTTCAGACTCCGCATACGTTCTATGGTTTTTTCGGGTGATGGATCATAGAAGTAATCGCCAAAAGTCATAAGAAGACTATCATCGAGATATCTTTTTCTATTTTCGTTTATGAGATAGGTCATAAATGTACCGATACGATAGATTCATCCAGTATTTTGGTTATCTGCAGGAGGATAGAGAACTTGTGAATAAATATGTTGGCCGAGCAATCTTACATCATCGCGGAATGCCTGATCTCCTACATTTCGATATCTCATAATAAATGAGGTATGGAGAGTATCAAGGGGAAGGTTCCTAATATCTGTTTTTTCGAGAAAATCCTTCATCTGTTTCGATTTCATCTTTGTTTCTATTCCATCAAATATTTTTGCAATACTTTTAAGATTCATCGTGGCAATAGGAACAAGATAATCGCTTCTATAGGCAAATATGGATTCTTCCTGAGAAAGCGTATTATATTTATATTCGTTATAGTATGCACTTTTTAGATTGTTCCATCCATGAGGGAATGCTGAACGAAGAAAATATGTTGCTATAAAAATAAATAATATAGTTGCAATAGTAAGGTTCAGAGTATCGCTTTCTTTTTTGTGAGAACTTTCATCTTCAGATGTGAATGATAAAGCGCTATACCCCATAATGAGGAAGAATCCAAAGTACATAACAATTCCATACCATACGATTCAAAACGCTGCTATCACAAAAAGAAATGCATATATTCCCATGAAGGCCACCACCTCTCGTAGTCTACTATTTTCTTCCGTATCTTTTGTAGCGAAGTGAAAAAAACCAACAATAAGAAAATTGATAAGAAGTAGGACTGCATATCCGTAAGATTTCCAATTTCCCGGTTCTATAATAAGGTTAAATTCTCAAAAGAATTTTGAAAGAGACTGACTTGATTCTTTATTAAAATAATAATACACCATAAAACAGAGAGCAAGACCTACCCAAGCCAGTGTAGTATACGCGCGCTTTCATCGAACAAATAAGAGTAGTCAAGGAAGCAGTGCTAAGAATATATAGGTGATATCAGTAAATTCTCCTCATTGATTTTTCTGAAAGGTAAGATTCGCAGGAAGCTTCAGATAATTATTTAGACCATTTTCATATCAGAAATAGCGTCAAAAGTCTTCATTTTGAGACTTTCCATCATTGGTCATTCCTTTGGTTCGTACTTCACTTTTTATTGCCAGTTCTTCGGGTGTGAAAAGTGACTCATATGGATAGACGGTAGTTCACCCAGATCAGGCAAGAATGCTGATAGGATTAGCTTGTATTCATTTACCCCCAAGCTCGAAGGCATTTTTGATCAGCCAAGGGGAGCAGCTTATGAGTACTCCAATGAGAAATACAGTAATAGACAGCATCCATGAATAGATAAGCTTTACTTTTAATCATTCATTTTTCGATGACCAGAATGAATACCCGAGAAAAATAATGCCACATACCCCCAAGACAAGTGACATAGAAGAGATGAGATCAGGATTATCTTTTGGCATAGGGACATTCATCATGCTCCAGAGATTTAGTTTTGTGAATATTGCTAAAAAAAGAAAAAAGAATCCGATGTATCAAGAAAATGAAAGAATCCGATAGGATATTACACCAAGACAAGCAATTATAAGCATTATAGAAGTAAACTTCACAGTGAAGGAGAACCCTATAATAATACCAATAATACCAAGAAGGTAGTATTTTTGTTTTTTTGCTGGGGTAGTATGTTTCCATGAGTGAAAGAGAAGCATGATACCACTTATAGAAAAAAAGAGATATGCCGGATCAAGCTTCATATCTTTTGCTTGCTGAAATACAGTCATAGGCATAGCATAGTATACTGCTGCAAAAAGTATAGGAAGAGATAGGAGGGATATCTTTCATTTTTGTTCGAAGGCATAAGAAAGTGTCGATATTATGGCGATAACTGCGAGTATGCCACCAAGTTGATTTACATAAAAAGCTTGTGCCGCATTGTAAGAGAATAAAAATCCAGTACCTGTAATGAGCTGCCATGCATACATGGCAGCTCATTTTAGGAGATTACCACTTGATGCCATAATTTTTGGGAAATTCATATACACTCCGAGATCATCCCATCCAATAGGCATGGGGCGAATGATATTGATAAGCGCAACACCAAGAAGGAAGGTAAGAAAGAAAACCCCGAATTCTATAGAAAGAAGCTTAAGATTAAGCCCAGCTTTAATTCAACCATTAAGGTCATGATTATCTATTTCTACCTTACGACTTTTGATATCATGGTAGGTTTCTTTGTGTCCCCTATATCCCCCAAGTGTAATCAATACAAGTACTCATATCAGACCAGGAAGAGAGAAATACCCAATACTACCTATCAGGAGAAGGCCGATCACAAATATGATAAATCAGAGAGTAATTTCTGCAGGTATACGGAGTCGAATATCGATATCTTTCCATTCTGATACAAAAAAATGTGCTAAGCTAAATCCAAAACTTCTCGTTATAAAAATAAGAAAAATGGGATAAATGAGCAAAGTACAGATATGTATAAAAAGTGTAAGTCAGCTTGCTCAAGCTCATTGCATAAAAGGGCTTTGGCGTATCTCGGGTAATCAAGAATAAGTAAAACTGAGAATCAGTATATGCGCGAAGACAATACCAAGAATACTCCAAAAGTTAAAAGAAAGCCTTTTCCATCCTAAAAAAATACTAATAAACTTATACCCTATATAAACTATAGCTATAGTGATAGCATATCATAGGTATCCTGTAGTAGACTCAAGATGGTCAACATTACTATAGAAACGAGAGTAATACATGAGTATTATCGCAAGAGACCAACTTATGAAGGCAAATGAACTAAAAAGAAAAGCGTACATAGAGAAATTATAAGGGTAAAGATATATTTGAGGAAGGTATTTTTTTTCCTCTTTTTCTGACATTTTTTATAGTCATGAACATTTCTTGAAGTAATGTTAGGTTTGTCATGCTAAATATAGCGAGATATATGAGAATCGCAAGAATAAGATCGAAGAAAAAGGGAATATATCCTATTTTTTTCTGTATGAAAAATATGAATCCATAGCATAAAGTAGCTGTAAAAATATTTTTGTACCAACTCTTATCACCAAAAATTGGGAGAGAAAGTCAGGTAGCTTTTGCACTAAGATAGTATAATGGTATCCATGAGATACCAACTGCTAGGGCTGATCATTTCGTTCCAAGGAGAGGTATAAGGAAGAGGTTAAGTCCTATATTGATGACAAGGGCAATTCAGAGTACAAGTGCTCTTTTTTTTACTTGACCCGTTCCAGCAAGAATCTGAAATGATATTTGTATAAGAAAATTTAAGACTATAAATGGTGAAGAGAAAGCGAGAATTTCTCAGGCTTCTCGAAATTTCTCTCAAAAGAAAAATACACTGAGTACTTCAGAAAATTGAAATAAAAAAAATCCTGTCCAAATTCATATAATGGCAAAGTATTTCCAGAAACGAGAAGCAATCTCTTGAATTTTATTTTTTTCACTCCTTCAAGAAAGCTCTGATATGACAGGGAATAGAAATGCAATAATCGGAGTAAGTATAAGGAAAGGAATGTTTATGAGCGAAAGATATGTTGAATAAAATCCAACATCACGAGTTCAGAGAAAGTATATAATAAGCTGCATATCGATTTGAGAGAGCACCATTCCTATATTTGCCGTGAAGAGCGTAGCAAGGGCATACTTAAAAAAAGTTTTTCGTAGGTGTATATCTTTTTCAATGGCAATATTTAAGAAATAAGGAATATAATATTTTCTAATGACGATAAATATGCCAAATATAAGCCCAATAAAAAGTCAGCCGATCCATGCCATCATGTACTTTTCTATATTTCCTGTTCCGGAAAAGAAGAGAATAGAAACGCCTATAGCCGTGGCGAACATACGAATAAGTTCAGTTCATTTTTGGAGTTTTGTATCTTGAATAGATATAAAAAATGTAGTTGCTATATGGAGGAGATTGATGCCGATGAAAAATAATCAGGCAATCCTGAGGAGATCCTCGATATCAGCCTTGAAATAATGGAGTGAGAACCAAGGAGCAAGAAAAAATAAAAGGATATATATGGATATACTTGTAGTTATCTGTGAAAATAAAACAAGACGGATAAGATATTTTGCTTTTCCATACTCCTTTTTTATTATATGTTTTGGCAAAAAATAGGAGAGACTCTCGGTGCAACCAAGATCATTATACATAGAAAGGAATGTCACAAAACTTATAACACCATAGAGCATACCGACTTCTTCTACAGAGAGGTCACGAGTTATAATGACTTTGATTATATATCCAAGCGGACCAATAAAGAGGGTAAAAAAATAGAGCCAGAATCATTTATTTACAAATTTTTGTGTGAGGGATTCTTGAGAAGAAAGCATATTTTTTTAGAGGCAGTAAATACCGGGAGTAATATCAGAGAGTATGACTCAGTCTGAAAAAGCAATAACTCGTTTTTTTAGACTATTTACAAGACGATCATCATGGGTTGCTAGGATAATTGTCTTTCATTCTTTATTAAGTTTTGAGAGAAGTCTGATGATTTCTTCTGCGTTTTTTGGGTCCAAGTTTCCCGTAGGTTCATCAGCAATAATGATATCAGGATTGTGGATAAGAGCTCTTGCTATAGCTGTACGTTGAAGTTCACCACCAGAAAGAGACTCTATAAATTTATCCTTTTTGGTGAGAAGTCATACCTGGGACAGTACTTCAGGGACTCGTTTGTGAATAGTATTGTTATCATACCCAGATACCTCCATAGCAAAAGCTACATTTTCTTTCACGGTTTTTCGAGGGAGGAGCTTAAAATCCTGAAAAATAACTCCAATTTTTCTTCTATAAGAAAGTAGATCAGCTCAAGAAAGCTTATAAATATCTCTTCTATGAATATCGCTTATCGTTCCCTCTTTCGGATGAAGCGCTCATATCATACTCTTCATGAGGCTCGTCTTTCCACTTCCTGATGTTCCTATGAGAAAAAGAAATTCTCATGACTCTATAGAGAGATTTATATGCTTTAAGATGGTACGCTCACCATAGGCAAGACTGACATGAAAAAAATACATATTATCGAGGGAGTATATTTATAGTAAGAGTTTTCTCAGTGCTTTTTAAATTGCTATCAATAAGATTGATTCGAAGAGGATATCTTCCAGGACTGAGATCAGTTGTATTTATAGGGACGACAAATAAAGTTCATGATGTCGCACTTTGTATAATTTTTCATCAAAAAGATACACTTACTTCGCGTGCTCAGGGTATGACATTTATAGAAAATCTAAGATTTGCGGGATCGCCACTATAGAGATTTATACTCCCTCATTTTGGGTTGGTGATATTTATGGTAGGATTTACGCTTAGAGTGGGATTCTCTAGAGTTCATGTTGTTGGATCGATGATTTCTGTGCTCGGAAGCGGGAGGCTAGAGTCAACTATATCGCCAGAATTCATATTTATGATTTTTGTTTCACGGTAAGTGAATCCATATGTATCTACTATCTCAAAAAGGACAGTGGTATTTCATTCATTCAGCAAAATATTTATTCGGCCTGATCCTAGCGTTTTTCCATCTCATTCAAGGGATTGCTTGATCTTGGTTTCACCATTAGTGGCAATACGAAATTCCTTTATATTTCTATCTCAAGACCAAGATCATTCGATGATTTTCTTATTTGTAGTATCAGAATTTCCTATATCTATAGCACGTATAGACATGACTATATTTCCTGGTCACCCTGGGCGTTCACAAGGCTCAGTACTTCGTCAAAAGCCTCATACACTACTCATAAATCCAATTTTCCACGCTCAATCATAGCTATCAATGATGGGGTTGCCATTTGGTATAAGAATACTTCCACGAGCACCTTCTGGAGTATTTTCTGATATAGGACCATTACAGAGAGTATCTACGGGTTCTTCTCTGAAACCAGTATCTACTTCAGTAAGTTTTACTGCCATTATCGTGGATACCCGTTGGTTTTCTGGAGTTGATTCAGTAGCAAGACGTCAACTTGTTTTGACTATAGTATAATCATAGACTCACTCTGGTCTCTTCCAGTCAGCCTTTGGAAGGTCTTTGTGTGCGTATTCCATGAATGGCTTCCATATACCTGCAGCACAGTTGAGCCCATCACAAGTTCATTTTGTCTCTTTTCCATTTACATTTCATGCCCATACTACAGTGGTTATTTGGGGTGAGTATCATGCTGTCCAAAGATCTCGTGGAAGTATTTTCTTTTCGCCATTCTTTTCAGATACGTCTTTATTTGATGTTCCAGTTTTTGCTGCGACACGACGACCGCCACTTACCGTTATAGCAGTTCTCCAAAATCACTCTGGACGAGCTTCAGTATTCGATAGTATAGTATTGATGATGTAGGATGCAGCAGGGGAAAATATAGGCTCCACAGTTTCATCTTTATGCTCTTCGAGAGTGTTACCATCTTGATCTTCGATTTTTTCTATAGCATAGATATCTCGTTTTATACCGAGGTTTGCAAAGACACTATATGCCTGCATGAGGTCTATGGGCCGTACTTCCGCTGTTCCTATAGCCATAGGTGCTCCGTATCCTGCATTTTCCTTGAGCGTTCCGAATCCAAGAGACTGTCCGAATTTTACTATATTTTCCTCTTTACCAGCAAGAAAAAACATTTTTATTGCTGGTATATTTCTCGACCAAGCAAGTGCTTTCTCAAGGGGCACGACTCATTTAAAATTCTTATCGTAGTTATCTGGAGTGTATGATCAAAAAGAAGTCTTCATATCAGCGATAGGACTCGCAGGTCCAATGGGATTTTTAGATAGAGCAAGAGCGTATACAAAAGGCTTGAATGATGATCATGGCTGCCTACGGGCAATAGTCATATTATTGTTTCCTCCATTTTCGGAATCGAAGTAGTCGGGTCACCCTACCATCGCTAAGAGAGATCACTTAGAGTTATCCATACTTATGAGAGCAGCACTTGATGCACCATACTGAAGCGTATTTATAGCGACTTGTTTTTTTACGAGTTCTTCCGCTTTTTCTTGAAGCTTAGGATCGATAGTTGTATAGACTTTTAGTCATTGGGATATATCAATATCCTTTCCATATTTTCCCTCCAGATACTCCTTTATGTACATTACAAAATAAGGATATTTTATATTCTCACTATATTTTTTGAATTCAAATTCAAGTCAATCGTAGATGATTTTCTTGAACATATCTCCATTTATCTTTTCATCTTCAAACATACGAAGCCCTACAAAATCCTTTCTTCCTATTGCATATTCGAGAGCATACTTTCCTGTAGATCAGGATGAGGTTATGTCATCACGTATTATAATATCACCAAAAAATCCGAGAAGCTCATCGTGTATTTTTACTATACAGCCAGTATCATCAGGGAGAAAATCACTATTTCGAATATAATCTTTATTGATTCCACAGATAGTGACATTTTTTCCTTCGGCGGTAAGCGTGATTCAGGAAAGATATCATTTGAATGTATTATACATTCTACTATAGTTCTTCCGATTTTCTTGCGTATAGAGAGAGATTTTTATATCTGGATCATCAAGAGGATAGACGTATACTTCTCACATAAGACGGTCTCTATGGCTGTATGGTGAGTAAAAAGTTGGTCATTTTGGAAGTGATGCGAGGATACTCGCTCAAAGAGGTCACACATCTTTCGCACTTTTTCAGAAGTATGTTTTTGAGGCTTCTTCCACCCCATTTGCATTTGATCCATACGAAATAGTATTGAGATACATTTCTAATATTTTCTCTTTTGAATAGTTCTTATTGAGCTGATAGGAGAGATATGCTTCCTGAACTTTTCTTTTAAGAGATCGTTCTTTCGAGAGAAGGGTATAGCTGATAAGCTGTTGAGAGAGGGTGGATGTTCATTGGATACGGGTGGTTTTGCCACTCACATAATTATACCCAGCACGTATAAGTCATTTTACATCTATTCATGGATTCTCGAAAAATGTCTTGTCTTCTGTGCTGACTATTGCATTTTTTATAGCGTCGGAGATTTCCGCATAATCAGAATAAGTACGCTTTCCATCAGTAAAAAGGGTATATATAGGCTTTTTATCTTTATCGTATATAACAGTACTTTCCTGAAAATAATCACCACGCTCTATCGATGATACATCTGGCACTCATCGCATAAATGTAAAAAGAATACCAGCTCCGCTTAGTGTTCCAATAATAATGAGAACTCAAAAAAGCTTGATAAAAAAACCAAGACGAAATATTCTCGTAAAAATATTCCAAGAAAATCCAGAGAAAAAACTTTCTTTTTTTCTCTTCTGATAAGGCTTTTTACTTGAAAATGTATTTTTACGTAAGGATGAATTCATATCCAAAAAAATCGAATAATGGAATGATTAAAAGTTTTCCCATTCACCTGGAAGTATTTGTTTCTCTCATGAGACGTTTTGTCAGGATGTCTTTTGTCCCGGATTTTCTTTTATAGGTATTGTTCATTTCTTGGGTGTGCTTGATCCTAGGATTGCTTCTCATGAATTGATAGGTTTTGGAGGGATAGGTAGATAATATGCAGATTTGATATCTTTGAGATAGGAGTCTCCATCTTTTCCTATGATGATTTCTATCTTCGGTCAGGATGTATTTGCAAACTCATTTCTGTCGACGAGAGTATAAGGAAGAGACTCTTCTATATATTTCAGGGCTTCTACAGGAGCAGAGCTAGGATCGATACCTACGCTCAGGTCACTATTCCAATAAATATTTACGTGACTTTTTTCTATTGACCCCGTAGCAACGATGAGGCTCTTCTCAAATGATATAGGAAATCCTAATTTTGCAAGCCCTATACCAATCTCCTGTGCTCGACGTTTCATGCTTGGATCGCTTACCAGTACGATCTCGCGAGGACTCATACGTAACAATGGGAAACGAAATGTAACATCGACAAAACGACGTATATCTGTATAAAAACTAAGTTTATTTACATGTGCATTTTCTGGAATGACCACAGCATTTCCTCCAAAGAGGTCCCGACTCGGTGAATAGAGATATGCCCCTGGAGCACATTTTGTCATAGAGAAACACGATTCAGAGAGGGATATCACTCATATATCTTTACTTTTTATATCAGAAAATATAAGAGCCGTCTTCGCCATATCTGCTATACTCAAGTCAGTATCGAGATGAGAAATAATAGCCGTATATATTTCACCGATTTTAGATACATCAGTGATGATTCCGAGTTCACTTGCTTTTTCTTTGATTCACTTGATGATGAGTTGTTGTCTATTTGATCGGTCGAAATCACTTGTAGAATGCCGACTTCGTGCGTATTTTAGCGCAGTATCACCGTCGAAAGTCTGGACTCACACGTCGACCTTAAATGTCATATATCACCAGTTGTCATCAGGGTATTCCCTGTCTACTATAGATTCAGGGACATCGATAGATATTCAGCCAAGTATATTTATAATATCTTTGAACCCAGCAAAGTCTATGACGAAATAATGATCAATCGTTTGTCAGGTAATTTCTGATACTTTATCAGCGAGATAGGTTATGCCTACTTTATTTCTTTTTCCGACATCATAGAGGCTATTGATTCTTCCTGATCATTTCCCATTTGGATAGGCTACATAAAGGTCACGAGGAATCGAGAGGAGGGTGACGGTATTTTTTTCTTCATCGAGAGATGCAAGCATGATTGAGTCAGTAAGATCACTTCCATCATGTCACTTTCCTCATATTCATGCTATAAGGATATTCGTCGTACCTTTTACTTTTTGTGTGATGAATTCTTCCACGATAGTCCTCGGGGTAAATGTTTCTGATCCATATTTCTCATTTCAGCCGAAGGCACGTAGAGCAAGTTGTCCGATAAAAAATAGAGTAAGACCTATGATAAGACATCCGACAATAAATTTCGGAGAAATATTTTTCTTTACAGTAGAAAAATAATCTGCGGAAGACATCACCTCTTTTTTTCAATTAGATGGGATTTCTCGTACTTTTTTCGGAAGTTTTTTTGTTTTGAATGGCGACATGGGGGGATTATAGAAAAAAAAGACCTTTTTTCAAACTGAAATAGGACTTTTTGTTTATTTTTTGTGAAAATATGAACCATTAGTGTGTAATTTTTGTCAGAATCTTGTGAAATTAAAGTGTATTAATTATTACTCAAAATAAGTATTATATATAAGTCAATGTTATCTTTTACTTTGACAAAATTCAAAAAGAGACTACATTTTGTCCAACTAAAACCTCTCTTTACTTACTTGTCATCAATACTTCATATACCGGTGCTTCATGGTCCTGTTCGAGATATATTTCTTGCACTTTCGCCGAAGCCAGAAATTGTCATCGATGCCACATTGGGACTCTGAGGGCATGGCGGGATGCTCTGTGAATGCATGGAAACTGGTGTATTTATAGGATTTGATAGAGATACCGAAAATCTCGATCGATCGAGACAATATCTTCAGGATAAAGCGCCAAGTATTGAAAAAAAATTCATATGAAATAGCTTCTCTATGCTTGCAGATGAGCTTGGAAAACTTGATATTAATGGTATTGATTTCATAGTCTATGATCTTGGAGTGAGTAGTGTCCATCTCGATCAATTCGACCGAGGATTTTCTCTGCGTTTCGATGGTCCACTCGATATGCGTTTTGATCGATCCCAGGGGAAGACGGCAGCTGATGTTGTTATGAGTCTCGATGATAGAGAACTTGCACGTATATTTACACTCTATGGAGAAGAGAAAAAGTCTTGGTTCATTGCTTCTGAGATAGTGAAAGTGAGGAAAACAGAAAAAATTGATACGACATTTAAGCTTCTTCAAATCATCAAATCTTCCAGTTTTGATCAGAAGTCTCCACTTCGGGTGTTTCAGGCTCTGCGAATCTATGTTAATGATGAATTTAATCATATAGAAGACTCTCTCCACCAAGCATTGACTTTACTACGTCCTGGGTGAGTGGTATTGGTAATAACATTTCATTCTCTTGAAGATCGTCTTGTGAAACAGTTTTTCGCAAAATATCTCGAAGATGAGATAGATGAAGTGACCTGACAAATACGGAAGAAATCTCAGTTTGCAAAATATACCAAAAAACCTATAATCCCCACAGAAGAAGAGATATATAATAACCCGAGAAGTCGAAGCGCGAAGCTCAGAGTTATACAGAAAATAGTCTCAGATAAATACGGTGTATAATTAACCACCACTAAACCACCGGCTCTGCCGGTGGACTCCATCAGGTTCTACCATGTACAGCGTTAGAATTCACAGAAGATGAAGAATTGGGTAT
>JAYWFD010000012.1:0-7260 GCA_043778965.1 Candidatus Altimarinota bacterium | reverse complement strand
TTCCAGGGAGATTGATATCGAGGATGATCAGTCCAGGGTTCTCCTTTTTCCATATTTCTATAGCTTCACGCCCATCAGAGCATACCACCACGGTGTGTCCAGATTGTTCTAGATACATGCGAAGTGGCGTGATGATACCCTGATCGTCTTCTATAAGGAGGAGGTGCATGGGAGAATGAAAAGTAAGAAATTAAAATTCATTATAAATCCGAATATGTCTATTGTACGGATACGAAGGAGAAAGCAAGGATAGAGTAGGCATGAAAGTCATTATTACGCAAGAGAAAATATTGGAAAATTCATAGAAAAACTGCTAGAATAGAGCATACAGGGATTGAAAAAATTTTACTTTTCCCTATAATCTTCACACAAATTTTACTCTCTAATGATTACCCTCTACAAACAACATATTGTTAAATCCGAAATATTTGAAGCATATAATCAAGATGAAATTGAATATGTAAACCAAATGATCGTCAAAGAAATGTATACGCATCCAGAAGATTTTCACTTTTTTAGTGGACAATATCAGCCAGTTACAAAGGCAGGAGAGTTATTCCTTGAAAAACTCTATATCCAATTTAAAAAAAGAAAGTTCTATCGGTTTTCTTTTTCAAATGGAGAATATTGAGTGTATGAAGAATGAACATTTTCCATTGAATAGTTTTTAATACAATCACCATCTTATGCTCAATCAATTTAATGAAGAATATAAATGAGTCATGCTTTCTGCAGAGAATCGTGTACGTCGTTTTGGACATAAAGAGATACTTCCAGAGGATGTTATCATCGAGATTGCTTCGATCCGAAGTGGAAATATCTATGATCTTTTTACGAGTTTCGGACTCAATGAGTCTATCATCATCGATGTACTCTCTCGTCCACCTTTTGCGCCAGAGCAATCTCGAGATGGCTCATATATCGGTATTTCTGATCGTGTGAAGAATCTGATCGTGATGAGTATGAAGATTGCTGCGAGCTTCCAAAAATCTCAAGCTGGAATCGAGGATTTTCTGCTTGCAATATTTCGTACGGAAACAGAGAATTGGTTCTATCAGATTCTGGATTTTGTCTGAGTTTCACCGAAGGACTTCGAGACACAAGTCGTCGAGATTAATACTCTGATCGCATGAGCTTCAGGAACAGGAAATGCGGAAAATGGATGAATATTTGGGCCTATAGAAGAGATTATGAAGATGTTAGAAGGGGCTTTTTCTGCGAAAAAAACGGATGGAGAAGATTCGGCTCCGCCTCCGAAAAATGGACAGACACCATTCTCACAGAATAAACAACAACAAGGAAAAGAATCGAAAACTCCTGCACTCGATTTTTTCGGTATTGATCTCACTCTGGAAGCGCGAGAAGGGAAGATTGATCCTATCACGGGGAGAGATGGTGAGATCGATCGGCTTATCAGTATATTAAACCGTAAAACCAAAAATAATCCTTGCCTCGTCGGTGATCCAGGAGTCGGGAAGACTGCAGTAGTCGAGTGACTTGCACTTCGTATCGCTCTCTGAGAGGTACCATTTGCTATGAGAGATAAG
Source organism: Candidatus Altimarinota bacterium (assembly GCA_043778965.1). Lineage (GTDB taxonomy): Bacteria > Patescibacteriota > Gracilibacteria > BD1-5 > UBA2023 > JAGOMW01. The sequence goes on along the minus strand of JAYWFD010000012.1, from coordinate 5,713 downwards.
CGTATCATCTCTATCGATATGTCTCTTATGGTCGCGGGTACGAAGTATCGTGGAGAATTCGAAGGTCGCCTGAAACAAGTCATAGATGAAGCATCAAAACTCGAAAATGAAACTATACTCTTCATCGATGAAATCCACACGATCATCGGAGCGGGTGGTGCTGAGGGGACACTCGATGCAGCGAATATCCTGAAGCCTGCTATGGCGCGTGGCAAGATATGCCTCATCGGTGCGACGACGATGAATGAGTATCAGAAATATATCGAAAAAGATGCAGCACTCGAACGAAGATTCCAAAAGATCGATGTACCAGAACCAGATCACGATACTGCCATCGCTGTCATCTCTGGACTCCGTGGAACATTCGAAGAGTTCCATAATCTTATCATCGATGATGACGCTATCGAAGATGCTGTTGCTCTCTCGACACGCTATGTGACCGATAGATTCCTTCCAGATAAGGCCATCGATCTCATCGATGAGGCATGTAGTGTGAAGAGTATGACCTATACGATCGATACCAGCGACGTAGAGGAGATCAAAGAACGTATGGCAATCCTCCAAAAAGATATCGAAGCACTTCTCATATCACAGCAATACCAGAAGGCTCTCGCAAAACGTCGTGAGATCGAGAAACTCCAGAAGGATGCAGATGAAAAACGAAAAAAGCGAGTCATCCCTCGGAAAAACCGCCTTCATATCACTTCTTCCGATGTTCAACGAGTCATCCATCAGATGACAGGAGTACCGCTGAAAAATCTGGAAAAAGAAGATCTCTCGAAGCTCAGATGACTCGGTCCTGCTCTGAAGAAGCAGATCATCGGACAAGATGAGGCGATCGACGCCATCGTGAGCTCACTCAAGCGTTCTCGTGTGGGTATTTCTTCTACCAAGCGTCCTATCGGATCATTCCTCTTTCTTGGTCCTACGGGAGTCGGAAAGACGGAGCTCGTGAAAGTCCTCGCAAGAGAGTTCTTCGCAGATGAGAAAGCACTCATCAAGATCGATATGAGTGAGTACCAGGACAAGTCGAGTGCATCGAAGCTCATCGGTACGACTGCAGGATATGTCGGCTATGAAGAATGAGGACTCCTTACAGAGAAAGTCCGCCGTAAGCCCTATTCGATCGTACTCTTCGATGAGATAGAAAAATGAAACTTCGATGTATATAATCTCCTTCTTCAGATTCTCGAAGATGGTACACTCTCGGATGGAAAAGGAAGAAATGTGAATTTTAAGAATACTATCGTCATCATGACGTCGAATATGGGATCAGAAGAGTTCAATACTCAGGCGCAAAAGATCGGATTTACTACTTCAGAAAATGAAGAAGAGAAGATCATCGCTGACTATACTGCTATTAAAGAGAAAGTCCTCAAGTCTCTTTCTGATTCTTTTGCTCCAGAATTTCTTAATCGTATCGATAAGACGGTGGTGTTCAATCCTCTGGACAAAAAAGTCCTCAAATCAATCGTGACGATCCAGCTGGATGAATTTGTGATAAGACTTCAGACTCTCGGTATCGCACTCACTTATGATGCTCGACTCGTGACTCATATAGTCGCTGAAACATACAATCCAGAATATGGTGCCCGACCAGTTCGTAGATATATCCAAGATAAGATCGAAGATACTATCGCTGATGCTATGGTAGAGAAAAAATCGAAAAAATCTGTATGCATTAGTGTAGAAAAAAAAGCGCTTAAATTCATATGGAAATAAGACATAGTCCGTATTAAAAAAGATTTTATAAAATAATATTGACAATATGTAAATATTAGTATATTGAGATTGTATATTTACTATCTCAATTTTTTATGTTTAAAAATATTATCTTCCTTTCGGTCATCGTAGCAGGGGCTTCGCTTATATGTGTTTCCAATCTGCTTCAAGCAAATGTGACAGATATATATGCTATAACAAATTGTAGTGGTACACAGGTCGTACGTCTTTCGACAGGAAAGTTCGAAGTACGCTATGTCGAAGCGAATCTTCCTGGATGTAGTGGTGCAAAAGTGATGAATTTTAATACTCAAAGCTCTTCAAATACAGGAAAAACTCTTCCTGCAGATCTTCCAGAGACCCTAAGTATGAATGAAGTGACGAATTGTAGTGGACTGCGACTCACTTCACTCTCGAATGGTCGATACTATAGTACTCGTGTCGCATCAGATCTTCCAGGGTGTGTACAGGCACAGTATGATCCCAATATCAATCCGGATACATCGCGTGTCGATCTTTCGAATGGTCCACTTCTCGATCTTGCTTCGACAGATATCGTGAACTATAGGGCCGAGAAGATGAAAGAGCAGGGTATCCGATTCGCAAATGCTATTCGAAGTGTCCGTATGCGTCGAGCAGCGAGTATGCAATCAGAAACAAAAGCATATCTCATGAACAATGATGCAGTCACCATCGAAGGGAAAGAAACTGGATGGGTCAAAGTACAAGGTGCTGATGTCGTCGTGACCGATATCCAAGAGAATACTGTAGCTACGACCTCCACAGGAAAGGCTTCAGGATATACAGCAGGGAAGTACCTCCGAGATCCCCATGCTTCTGATCTCGTGCGTATCGAGCAGGCAGATCAGGCATACTGGAGCGATATCGCTCGTGTGAATGTCGAGTATAAGGTCAATGTCCGCTCTCATCCATGGTATACCGCTTCGATAGTAGCAACTCTCGGAAATGATACTCCTCTCTATATTGTTTCTACTGTAGATAACTGGTCAGAAGTACGCAATGATGCAGGAACTATACGCGGATATATCCGATCAGACTTTCTCGTGGTAGATAAGGTTCAGAGAGTAGATAATCTGAATAAGTAATCCTATAGAAAAATCCTCATGAAAACTGAGGATTTTTTGTAGTGCTATTATTTGCAATTTTCTGTGATATTTGATATTATAGAAGTATCTTAAACCCTTTTTCTATGTCTGACGTATCCAATCTTTATATATTCGATGGTTTTTCTGAGACGGAGATATCTTTCTTCCTTCTTATGAGTCAGACTCAGCTACGAAAATCTGGAGAAGTCATCATCTCTGTCGGTGACGAGTCCAATGGATGTGCTTACTATATCAATCGTGGATCGGTACGAGTGACAGGTGGCGGAAAAGAACTTGCAGTTCTTGAGTCAGGATCGTTCTTCGGAGAGATCGCCCTTATCACCGATGAACCACGCACGGCTACAGTCGAGACAGTCGAAGATACGGAGCTTCAGGTATTTCTCAAGGATGACTTCCTCACTCTTCTTAAGAGATGAGCGCATAGTGATGAGATGCGTACTGAGATGCTCCGGCGTATTATGGAGAGAGTAAAGAAATAAAACTTAATTCCCATTAAAAATAGAGACTCGTATTCTTTACTTCTACTTATGAAATATATATTTTTTTTAATTTCATTAATTATCTTAGCGTCATGTACTAAAGTAATAGTTAATGAAGATATAAAAGTACAAAATCAGATACCTATCTCAAGTGTGAGTGATTCAAGTTGAATGGATACAGACAAGTATATTCTCTATGAAGGTTCAAAGGTTGAAAAATGGAAAATATTGGTTCTAAAAAAATCAGAAGCATCATTTGTTAATTTAAAAAAGAATATAGAATCAAAATGATGGAAATTGATTCCGCCTAGTGACGAGATTGAAGAAAAATATGATGAAAAGACAGGTACTATAGAAAGAATAATACATCAAAGAGATCCTGAAAAAGAAATATTATTTAAAGTAGATGTATCATTTTCTAGTTTGCCATTTGAAAAAATTCTTGAAGAAGCAAATGGTATACCTGAAGTAGATTTTTCAACTGCAGTAGATGTTCGTACATTCACGAATACCTTGGTAAGGTAAAAAATATTTTGGAATTCCTTTAGTAAAAAACCCGAACATAAGTTGTTCGGGTTTTTTAAAGCTCAATACGGTTCTAGAATCCCATCCCTCACATTCACCCCATTCATCCCATACCTCCGCCTGAAGGCATGCTTGGCTCTTCTTTTTTCGGAGCATCGACGATGAGTGCCTCGGTCGTCAGGAACATCCCGGCGATAGAGACTGCATTCTCCAGTGCTGATCTTGCTACCTTAGTAGGATCGATGATACCCGCTTTTACGAGATCTTTGTACTCATCGGCAGCAGCATCGTATCCGAAGTTGATATCGTCGTGATTTGCGACTTCATTGACCACGACAGCACCTTCCTTTCCAGCATTATCAGCAATCTGACGAACAGGGTAGGTGAGTGCGCGTGCGACGATATCCGCACCGACTTGCTCTGCAGGAGTGAACTTTGCTCACTTAAGTGCCTTTGCGGCTTTCAGAAGTGCGACACCTCCACCTGCGACGATCCCTTCATCTACAGCAGCTTTCGTAGCATTGAGTGCGTCCTCTATTCGGAGTTTTTTTTCTTTCATCTCGACTTCTGATGCAGCACCGACCTTGATGACGGCGATACCACCAGCGAGCTTCGCGATACGCTCAGCGATCTTCTCTTTATCATAGTCAGACTTGGTCACATCGATCAGCCTACGGAGCTCACTGACTCTTCCGTCGATCAAGTGTTTCTCTCAGCCACCACTGATGATCGTCGTAGATTCCTTAGTTGAGACGATCGCTTTCGCATGACCGAGATGTTCGATGCTTGCATTTTCCAGTTTGTATCCCGTCTCATCGGTGATGAGAGTCGCACCGGTGAGGATCGCGAGATCCTTGAGCATTTCTTTTTTCCTATCTCCAAATCCAGGAGCCTTGATACCGAGAACCGTGAGTACACCTTTCAGTTTATTGAGGATGATCCCCGTTAGTGCTTCTCCATCGATATCATCAGCGATGATGACGAGCTCACGACGACCAGAACCTGCGAGAGCTTCGAGGACACCGATGATATCTTTGAGTGATGAGATCTTCTTATCCGTGATGAGGATATGGGCATCGTTCACACGACCCTCCATTTTCTCACCGTCCGTGATCATATAGGGAGAGATATAACCATTATCGAACTTCATCCCTTCAGTCACTTCTACTTCGAGACCGAATGTCTTTCCCTCTTCCACAGTGATAACGCCATCTTTTCCGACCTTCTCCATGGCAGCAGCGATGATCCCTCAGACTTCAGCATCCTGAGCGGAGATCGTCGCGACTTGCTCGATCTCTTCCTGTGTGACGAGTGCCTTACTCATGTTCGCGAGCTCGGCGACGACGAGGGATCCTGCTTTTTTCATACCGTTCTTGAGCTCGATCGCATTGATTCCTGAGCGGATCTCTCGGAGTCCTTCCTTCACCATGGCATAGGTGAGGAGAGTTGCTGTGGTTGTTCCATCACCAGCGGCATCGTTGGTTTTACTCGCTGCTTCCTTGATGAGTTCTGCACCCATATTCTCGATCTTGTCTTCGAGTTCGATCTCTTTCGCGATCGTGACTCCGTCATTGGTGACCTGGGGTGCACCGTATGATTTCGAGAAGATGACATTGCGACCCTTCGGGCCCATAGTGCAGGTGACGGTCTTCGCGACCTTCTCCATACCGGCGAACATTTTGAGACGTGCTTCGTCTCCGAAGTGAATTTGTTTTGACATAGTAGAATTTATGGTTAAATTATAGTTTCTATTAAATAATATTAAATAAGTATCTACCAGCAGAGCTGGTAGTTTTAGAGAGCAGACCCCTATAAGGGGTCGAGTTAAAGGGAAGTTATTTGGAAGAAAGAAAGATTTGT
>JAYWFD010000011.1:0-7297 GCA_043778965.1 Candidatus Altimarinota bacterium | reverse complement strand
GTCTGTTTCATATTTTTCTTTATAGTCGAAAAGTCTTCCTCCCGTGAGGATCTCCATAATAGGAAGGGCGTGGTATCCAGTTTGATCTTTATAGACTCATACGGTGAATTCTCTTCATTCTATACATTCTTGAATGATGATATCATCATTGATTACTGCTCTTTGTGCTTGGACCAAATTAGACGGGTCATCTATTTTAGATGTGGAGAGAGAGCTTCAGCCACGATTTGGCTTTACTATGACAGGATAGCATACGAGAGGATCTATGAGATTTTCTATAGCTTTTCCACGAGTGATGAAGAGAGATCTTGGTATTTTTATCCCTAGTTCCGCCACAAAAAGATTAGTCCGATATTTATCGATACAAAAGGAATGTACCATAAATGGAGAATATGCACTCTTGCACCCGAGTGTATCGAGAAATGCAGTAATCTGACCATCTTCACCATATGTTCCGTGAAATACAGGAATGATGAGATCGTAAGTTTTATACTGTTTAAGAAATAATTCTACCTGATGAGGAAAATCGAATATTTCAGCAGAATAACCAGAAATTTCAACCCAGTGCTTCATATTTTTTCCACTTCGAAGAGCCACCTCTCGTTCTATAGATGTTCACCCAGTGAGGATAGCTATATGGACCATGTATCAGGAAGAATAGTAAAAATAAACAATAGGAAAAGTATAGAAAAAAACTATAAAAATGCAACGCTCACCCTTGAAAATGATGTCATTTTGGATATAATCGATAAAATTCGCATATACAAATACAAGAGTTACAATTATTTGTTTTTCTTTCACATGAGACGCTTTTTCATAGCTTTTCTTCTTATTGTTCTTATTCCTACAGAAACTTTTGCTTCTGTGATATTTCAGTCGCTATTCCCGAATCCTCTCGGAGACGATACACTCGGAGAGTATATCGAGATTCGAAATACAGGATGTAGTAGTATAGATATATCACACTATAGTCTCTCGGATGCGAGTGGAAAGACTTATACACTTCCAAATAGTACAATAATTGATGCTTCAAATAGTAGGAAATTCCCTTATTCTGAAACTAAGATAGCTCTCAATAATACTGGGAATGAGTGAGTGTATCTGAAGGATCCCAGTAATACTCTTCTCGATTCGTATGAGTATTCTGGAACACAAAAAGATAATGTCGTCATTACTATCTCTTTCACTGATGACTCGTGTACTGAAGAAATCATCATCACATCTTCAGGAAGTATAGAAGCATCAGGATCTACGGAGACTCCAGTATCAACTGGCTCGACGAGCTCAGGAACTGCAGATACATTTACGGGAGTGATCATCCACTCTTCTGGTTCTACTACTGCTACAGGAGAAGCGCTCACAAGCTCTACTTCATCATGAAACACTGTCACCAACACTGGATCATCGAATACAGCCTTTACAGGAATTACGTCTTCAGGTACTACAGAGGTATATTCTGCTTCTGGAAGTCTCTCATGAGGTATTGCTCAGTTAGAGAATACTGGAATTTCTGCCTCATGAGCATCAGAATCTATCATGCTAATAGAAAACACTGGAGGTACTATAGGATCAGGAAGTATAATCTCAGAAAATACTCTTCCTCCGTATACTGAGATTGGGCTTCTTCTCCCTCTTGAGATGTACTATAGTGATAGCGATGAGAATGGGAAGATCGATACTCTCGAAATATCATATCCGTATACCCTCACAGGAAGTGTGAATATGTGAGCTATATCACTCTATTCTAATACTGGATGACTCGCTTCATCGAGGATAAATACTATGACTTGATACATATCGTCTTCGATGCTCTCTGGTAATATCCTGATACTGAAAGTCATGGAACGAGATATCGAAAAAGAACTCCTTAAAGTTAATAATACTATATCGAGCGATCTCAGACTGAAGTCTTCTGGTGATCTCTGATTTCGATCTCTCTGATCCAAAATCCCAGAACCATTTTTCCTGACGACTTCCTTCTCTGAATACAAAAAAGTATATAGAAAATCTCCGAATACAATCATCTTAGAATCAGCTACTGGAACTGGGGAAGTATCACAGAGCTGATTAAATATAGTGGAAGTGAGTACCTGAAGTACGAATACTGGAGATATAGCTATGTGAAACACGGGAGTATCATTTCCAGTTATCATCCCCACTCTCCAGTCCCCAACCAATGCGATTCTCTCGTGAGATACATTCACTTGTACTACCTCAGATTGCCGGATCAATCTGACACTTGAACCTATTTTTTTGAGTGGATTTACGATGAAAGATTACACGTGCTATTTTGGTACTGGAGATACTCTTATTATAGATTCTGACTGTAATCCAAATACTCTTTATTTCACTGCCTCTTGAAATCTCATCATCGAACTGGTATCAAAACAATATAGAGAGCAAAAATCTCGAAAAATCTATTCTATAGAATGGAGGGTCTCGTATTCAAACTCAAGTTTTGTACAAGTTCCTATAATTTCAGGAATAAGTATCGATACAGGAAATCCTATGGCTCGAATCGAGGTCGATGGAAAATGGAAAGAATACTATGAGCAAATAGGGGATTATGAGATGAATTGCTATACTTTTACCTGTAGTGTCAATTTTACTGCTGAGAATTCATCTGATCCAGAGTGATCTCCTATCAGATGGCTCTGGATATATGGACCAAATGATATATCTACCTCTCGAGATCCTGGAACCAAAAAATACGGTATTTGAGACCATAAAATCATTCTCAGAGTTATAGATAGTTCGGGAAATTATGATGAGATAGAGTACCTTATACATGTACTCGGACCAAAGCCAAAATGACAAAAAATACAGGAGATAAAAACATCAAGAGCAAAAAAGATTGAAACTGTCATCGCTGCTGCAACTATCAATAAAAAGAGATTGAAAAAGATAAAAATGATCTTCTTCTCCGCTCCAGAAATAATACTTCAAGGTCGTAGTGGAGAAGAATCCGCACCACTATCATATACCTGTAAATATAAGAAGAATCCATTTTGCAATCTAAACTTCACGCTCTTATGAACTCTTCGAGGATATGAGTATAGGTGGACTCTCGATGGCGAAGAAATATATACAGGCAAAAATCCTTCCTCATGGAAACTCCCATCAGGACTCCATGAATGAATAGTATCCTCATATTATAAATGAGAAGATACTGCTATCCATACATCGAAATTTTCGATACAAATTACTGCAGAACCAAAGAAGCTCAAGAAACCCAAAAAAGCAAAACAGAAAAAGCTCACTTCGAAAGTAAAGAAATCTCCTACCCTTATACCTGAGGCAAATGCTGAAAGCGAGAATTCTCATGAAACTTCATCACCTCTCGGAAGTATAGGATTTGTACTCTTTATGAGTGGAGCAATCCTCTGATATTTTTTACGAAGAAGAAGAAAGCTATAACGATAATACTCCGTATGGTTTTGTCGAATTCATAAGTATTCATCATAGTTATAGAATTATTTGCAGTAGTACTACTTCTAGGTGTATACATTTTTAGGAGGGATCGATCGTCAAGAGATTTTGAGAGATTTTTCTTGATTTCCCACCGCTTGTAAGTACTATAGTAGCATATTCTCGCTCTTCTCGTGCATCTGGTCGGTATTTTTCTCTACAAAATATACCGCTTCCACAGGCTGAACTCAGTGTTCTCGGTCGTCCGAGGATCTCAGCCATTATCTATCAGAGCAGTACTCCGATAGATCTCCTTGCAACCAGGGATAAAATAAGATCTATAACGGTCGAGAGAGACTATAAAAAAACACCACGCAAGTGGTGTTTTTTTATATGATTATTAAGGAGCTTTAGTCTCGTCGATTTGATATATAGTTGTATTCACGGGTTCAACTACATAGGTAAATCCGACTTCATCTTTTTTTTCCTGTAATGTGCTAAGGTGAGCCTTTATAGTGGAATATCTATTTTTGATACGTATCCAGAGTCCGATGATCGGGGCTCTAGTCATAATATCTGTTCTTGCGAAAGATACTATATGTAGTATCGGGTAAAGAAGGAGAATGCCTAATGCTGATCATAATATTCATCCGACATAGTATGCATATCCAAGCAGAAGAGTGATAATCAGTCACTGAATGATAAGAGATCGATATGGTTTATATTTTGGTATCAGAAGTGACGGAAGACAAAAAAGATTCCATACGGGTATTGCTATGAGTTCTACTGGCATAAAATATGATGCTGGAACTTCTGAGACTTCAGGAGAAATGGATGATTGTGCGAAATACTCAGCATACGTTCATTTTTTTTCTTTTCCAAATACTACTCAAATAAAATCAAAGAAGGATCGACTCGATGCAATAATATGAGCTTCTATCTGAGAATAACTTGGTATATATTCGAAAATATTCCAGGATATGAATCTTCCATATATGAAAAGATATACCCCCTCTACGACAAAGAGTAGAATATAGATGATCATCAGGATGAAAGTTGCAAATCCATTTTGTCCGCTCAGAAGAAACGAGAGAATAATGATAAAAGTAAAAAATGAGCCGATGATCCGTGCTCTTTCCATAAGTATATGTCAGTACTTATGGGAGAGATAAATCCCTACCCATGGAAGCATGCTAGCAAGAATACGTATCTTATCCTCTTCACTCTCTACAGTATATACTCAGGATATATTCCCTATATTTTTCATATTTTCGGGAAGAGCTATCGCAGATACTTCTCCCGTATTCCCCGTATACGCCTTGTATGCTCAGCGTATGAGGAACATACTACATCATGCCATGATAGTAGCAAGGACGAGACTCCGAAGATCTATTCCGAGGAAAGAAATTTGTATGTATGGCCTCACTCCTAAGTATACCATTCCGACTATGAAAGTCATACCAATAATGATGCTTGATTGTCGGGCATGACCACGCACATATGGATCAGCAAGGGGAGTATTTTTTTTGGCAAGGAGAAAAAGTGGTCCAAGAAAAAAATAACTTATCATAGCATTGATGCGATCTTGTTCGAGCATAAAAATTTATTAAAAGTTCAAATATAGTATTATATTACTACAAAATCTAAAAATCTACAAATTTATGCACTATTTCTCTACAGTCCAAGTATTTATACTTTATTTCTCGTTACACTATACGTTAATGCAAGGAGAAGTACTTGCGTTCCGAGTGTTACCCATGCAGATCCTATAAAGCTGTAGATAGGGATAAAGATAAGGTTTCCTATAATATTCAGGAGAGCTACAGAAGCGTTGATATAGAGCATCTTTTTTTGCTCACCTCGTGCGATCAGGATATATGTATAGAGGGAGGAGACGAAGTATGCGAGGAATATCCATGCGACGATACGCAAGGCATCTACGGAACTATACCCCATTACAGTCGTAGATACATACTCTGACGTCGAGATGATACGTATGATCGTCTCTGCACCGAAGTAGAGTATGAGCGCCCCGAAGAGTCCACCAGAGAAGAGGAGAAATAGTGCATGTCTGCTCATCTTACGAAATTTCGCATCATCTCATTTTTCATGAGCACTCGTGAGTACGGGGAGGAGAGAGTTCAGGAATATCGTCCCATACATCATCCCCACTTCCACGAGCTTCATCGGGAGAGCATAGAGCGCTACAGCGGTATCTGCGATCTCACGGGACTCCATGATCGAGAGGAGGATAGTATCGACCTTAAAAAATATCACATTGAGAAAAAGAGCAAGTCAATAAGGCAGTGATATCTTTATAATATGCCTGATATAGTCGCTATCCCAGCCGAAATGAACCCGCTGAAATCGCGAAACATACCACCAAGTTAGTGCGGTCATAAGGATATTGCCCGCGAGACCAGCGAACATAATGAGAGTGAATTTTGATGCATCAGTAACCCCAGATGATATAGGAAAAAGGACGCTCGCGAAGAGGATGACGAGTGCGAAAGTGAGAAGCTTGCCACTCGTATTGGCTACGAGGGTGAACTCAGTGCGAAGTGTCGCCTGCAGATAGCTCATCAAAGAACTATTCACGAGTCCTGCGAGAGTGAAGAGTGACGCTATCGCGATACCGATATAGGCAGTCATCGTATCATATCACGAGAGGAGCGGAGCGAGAGCGAGGGAGAATCCGAGTATGAGAATGCCTGAGAGTGTACGCAGTGAGAGGACATTTTCAGATATCTTGGCGATCATCTTCGGATCGTCTTCATACTTAGTAAGCTCTCGTACAGTGATCGTATAGAGTCCGAGATCCGCGATGACGGCGAATATCGAGAGGTAGTTGTATATCTTGGTATAGAGTCCATATCCTGCGACATCGAGGTAGTTAGTGATGACTTTGATCATAGCTATGGCGATGATAGCAGTGATAACTTTTGCTCCTATCTGAGCAAGAGTATTGGTATATATTTTTCTCGTAGACATGAAAGAGAGTATAGAGAAAAGAGGAGGAGAGTCAAAGCATCATATATTCGGCTTGGAGAATAGGAATTATATTTGCGGGAAGTCGAGTACCATTCTCTGACTCTGGAACTTTGAATATTGACTCCATCGAGCCTCGGATGACATTTGCTTATATCAATTTTCGATTCCATCTTCCACCTCACTATCTGCAAGAAAAACTTATTATACAAGACAAAAAATACCCAGAAATCGTTATCAGTCGATACGTCAAAAAAAATAATCTTGATCGCGATATTTTCCTCAAACAAATAAAAGAAGCTATCGAAGGATCTACTGTAAAGCCTTTATCACAACAGTAATAATACATGGTAGATCTCCTCCTTTCATCATTTCTTGTCTACCAATATTGGCTTCTTTTCGGAGTCTGTATTTTCGCAGCTTTCGGATTTCCACTTCCAGCGACTGCACTTTTGCTTGCTGGAGGTGCACTTTATGCGCAGGGATATTTTGATATCATATATTTATTTCTCGCAGGATTTTCTGGCTGTGTCATCGGGGATAATCTCTGATATGGACTTTCTTATATTTATGGAAAATCCATATTTATACGCATGAGATTTATCAGATTTATCGATATAAACTGACTTCTTTCCAGATATGGCCCAGGATTTATAAAGAAAAGTATAATCACCGTCTTTTTCACAAGATGGGCTGTGACAGGACTCTGACCAAGCGTGAATATCATCGCTTGACTCACGAAGATGCAGCCAGTCAAATTTATCATGATAGATATCATAGGAGAATTTCTTTACATAACTATTTATAGTACTTTAACTTGATTAACACAGTTATATATGTATACTGTTCCATAGCACCATTCTTTAACCAGATCCTATGAAACGAACAGTATACAGTATGC
>JAYWFD010000010.1:0-2763 GCA_043778965.1 Candidatus Altimarinota bacterium | reverse complement strand
ATGACGATACCGCGAGCATAACAGGGAGCATATAGAGCATCATCTTCTGCATCATCTCAGGATCGAGGATTGCTTCTGGAGAGGTCGGATCAACTTCTTTTTTAGGTTCTTGCGTCTCTTTTTTCGTTTTTATAGTATAGTGGAATGACATATACGCCTGGACCCACTGAGTTCATCCGAGTATCAAACCAAATATGATTGCCGTAATGCCTCCAATCTGAGACAGATTGAGTCCAAAAAAAGTTGTAACAATATTCGATGGTTGGAATGACTCGAAAATAGGGTAGAGATGATACAAATTGGATGGGTCGGTGATACCAGATATCACCCAATAGAGACCAATAAGAATCGGCATCTGAATAAGGAGTGGGAGACAGGATCCCATCGGATTGACTCACTCCGTCTTGTAGAGCTCCATCATCTTTTGTCCGAGTACAGCCTGATCAGTCTTGAATTCTTTTTGGATGGCTTTTATTTTTGGTTGGATTTTCTGGAGTTTTTTCTGACTCTCGAGCATATGCTGTTGTGGTACGAGGAGAATGAGACGAATGATGAGCGTTATAATGATAATAGCCCAGCCAAGAGAGTGTCCAGGTACCCAAGTAAGGAGTGCGATGAACAGATTGTAGATAGGCTCATACACGAGAGTAGATGCCATAGATCGAAATGAACCAGGTACAGCCAGAGAAAATGCAATACTGCGATCTCACAGGGGAGTTTTGATCGTCACTATATATTTACCAGGTTGTGTCGCAAATACTCGATACAATGGAGCAAATGGGATGAGGTGTATCTGAGATGGGGCAACAATAATAGGGGTACAAAATCAAATCGCTGTCTCTCGGATTCCAGTGACTAACTTGGAATCGAGTGATAGAGTGATATCATCACATGGATTTACTGTGATAGCACCAGTTGTGGTATTATGAATAGTAATCTTGGGAATGTTAGGTACTATGATGTTCTCAGATTCTACTGATATGTAGACATCAGGGAGTATAGGAGGAGTGACTTGTTTTGGAAAAAACCAATACTGTACGAGGAGCGATACAAGAAATGCTATGGCAAAGAGATTGAGAATACGGAGTTTGTCCATGTGATAGAGGAAAATGAGTGAATAAAATTATTTTTTTATTTTCGAATTGTGTTCTTCCTGTATCTTGCGGTACAAGAATTGTATATTTTTTTCGAATTCTATAATATGTTCGTTATTTTTGTAGTCGAGTATGGTTCCTTTTTTTGGGACGAGCACTACATCAAAGGAGAGATTATCGAGGGAAAAGCGAGATATATCATAGAACTTGCGTCTCCAGTAGTTACGATTCACACTTCACTTTGTACACTTGGATGATAGCAAGATTGCACATCTACCATGTGCAATCTTATTTTGCATAGTATTAGCGATCCAAACATACGAAAAGAAAGGTTTCTTTCGATTCAAAACCTTTCTGAGTTCATTTTCTGTAAGACGATATTCTTTGGAGATCATATGTTGCAATAGCTCATGCGGATGCAGTTATACTCTACCTAGAGACAGCATCGGCATGATTATTTTGCTGTCTTATTTGATCCACGGAATCTCTCTGTGAGTCCAGGAACAGTGACAATACGAGCAGTACCACCAGCTACATTATGGTGTTTACTTTTACCTCGGATATTTTTGTATCGGTTGAGGTAGCTGACAGTGAGTACATGACGACCTTTGCGGCGACGTGCACGGAGGACCTTTTGTCCATCTACTGTGTTCTTGCGAGCGAGGAATCCGTGTACACGGAGTCGTTTTCTCTTCTTGAGTTTTCCTATCATATGATATTATTTTTTATGAAAAAAGCTCCGGGATTGTATAGAAAACTGTCTGCTTGTCAACCGATTTTTATAATTTAATCAAAGTCCGAAAGTGAGACGCTGGTCGATATGGATATAGTTGGATCTTCATTTCGAAGAGTACGCCTCTTACCAGCTGAAAATCACATTTCCAAGTTGAGACGAACATAGGGATGGATAAATGGACTAATCTGGTTACTTCCTTGAATTGCATCTGGTGCAGACCATGAGAGCCAAGGATCCTTGGTTGGATATACCTGGAGTGAGAGATATTTGATATTGATTGTAGCAGGAAATAGATTCACCCACTCAGCATCTCATCAAGTTGCCAGGATACTCGTATCTAGGAGGGTAGCTCCACCACATTGTGTTTTTTCGATACATGCCCATGTGTCTATGACTCCATCATAGGCACTACGATCGATGGTTCATCCTGAATGTGTGAAACCAAAATCCAGTCATTTTGTTTTCAGTACTTGAATATTCCCGACACAACCACTTCCCGTCAAGAGTTTTCAGCTTGCTGTTGTAGGAATAGGGAAACAAGAAATAGCGAGATTATTTGGATCTTGAACAATATTCCACCGGAAATATGTTCTCGTTTTTGCTCACTTATTGATGAGGTAGAGTTCTTGTACTGCTCCCGTGAATACATCTGGAACATCTCCGGTAAGCCGATCATCGTCATCTCCTATGATACTCCCACTTGCATCACTATCTTCATCACCAAGATCAGCATCAATATTACCATTATAGTCAGTAAACTGAGTAAGATATTCTCCATATCGTTGTGATGCTCCACTAAAGTTTAGAGGAGATCCAACCAGGTAACTTGACCCACCATTATTATTATTTGTGAGGCATCATCCTGTTCACATAGTTGTACCGCTATTAGATCTACAGAGGTAGAGTGATGCACCATAGGTATATGATCAGAGA
>JAYWFD010000009.1:0-2779 GCA_043778965.1 Candidatus Altimarinota bacterium | reverse complement strand
TCACTCGCGAAGCTACAGGAAAAGATATGACTCCCGAAGCAATAAAGGACCTCGAAACATCACTCTCTGACATCCAGATGACTGGGTCTCTCGCTCTCGATCCAAATGATAAAAAGCGTATAACTTTTGATGGAACTCTCCTATCTGGAAGTGGCACGCCTATACGTATGATGCTCGATGAGACGCGAGACTCTACTCTCATCTCTATCAGTGCCTCATGAAATGCCCTGAATATCTCTAATCGAAAAACTGACACTTGATATGAAAGCTCCCTCGCTCTCATACAAGATGGTACAGAGATGGCTCGGCTCGACAGTATACTAAAAAAAGATGATAAGCGTATCAACTCTATCAATATGACTTTCTCAGCTCCTGCCCAATGACTTACCGTCACCCTCGAACATCGATCCAATCCAGATGGAACATTCGATGGAAAGCTCAATGCTGGGATAGGAAATATGTCATGGAAAGGAAAACTAGACTCTAATAAAGGTATAGTAGATTTTCATGTAACCTGAGCGATGATCGGTAGTAGCCTCACTCTCGATCTCACTCCAGGGGCTGATGGCATACTCAAGTGACCTCTTCTCATCAAATCAGGGGATGACACTCTCATTTCTGCCGATATCGGACTCATAGCAAAGAAAGAAGAATTCACTCTTATGGTCGATGTCGCGAGTCCCGAAGACCCGAAAGTTCGATCACGTGGAGAGATCAGTATCAAGGCAGATCGTGAGCCTTGGTCAGGAAAGATCATTATCCCAAAAGACTCAAAGAGATTCAAAGATTTTGCTGATGAGATATCCGCTCTCTCACCAAAAGAAGATCCCTTTACAGAAATGCCGATAGATGATAGTATGACTCCATCTTCTATCGAGATTCCTTCTAAATAATTATAAACCCTTTATATTCTCTTTTCTTTTTATGCGTAAAATTATCATTATCATCACTATAGCCGCTCTTGTAGCTTCTTTTGTTGCTATGGGTGTCGTCGCTTATATGGATACTTCATCTCAGGATATTGTCGCACCGGCAGATACTTCATCTTCAGGAACAAATCAATAAATAGAATTTCAAAAGTATTGATTACTAACTTTTCTTTTTATGGCACCCCTTCCCGATCTATCAAATGAGCAAAAGCTCACCTATACGTATCATACACTCAAGAATCAAGAATCACGTCACAAACGTGCAATGTGGTATAGATTTTTCAAGTGGCTCATCATCATAGGAGCTATCGCTCTTCTCTATATCTATCCTGGGCAAATCATGGGGAAGATATTCGAATTTGTGAAACCTATAGTCATGGAACAGACCCAATCTATCATGGAAGAAAATAAGAATACTCTTATAAAAAGCCTGAAAGATGCCATTCCAGATTTAGAAATAACTCCAGTAAAATCAAAAACTACGACTCCCATCATCCAGACGACAACATCAAAAACAAAAACCGGAACTACGACTCAGCCAAAGAAATGAGCTCCAATTTAGAAAACATAAACTTATAATTATCTCTCGTAAAAACTCTCTAAGGAGAGTTTTTATTGTGGGATCACTCCATTCACAATATGATATCATTGATTCTTATGGTAGCTATATTCGTCCGAGGCATATCATGAACGGAGTACTTTAGTATGTTTTCCATCTCTTGATACCATTATTATTTGTGAAGAGTAGAGTCTCCCACCCGTAGGCCAAATAGAAAGATATCCGTCTCGCACCTTTTTTGAAAGGAGTAAAATTTGTGGTTTTTGCATATTACTCGATTTTTCTTGATCAAAAGTGATGCTAAATCGTTCCGCCATAGAAATAGAACATATAGTACTTAAACTTGATTAAGATAATATATTGTATATACTATGAAGTAGTCTTACTTACATAGCCATGCCCATATGAAACGAAGAGTCTATAAACAAGAGTTCAAAGAGGCATTTATTACCCATAGAGCTGAAGGAAAAACTCTTATATGGATCAGTGAGGCTCTCAAAATATCATTCAATACACTCAAAAGATGGAGTATGAAGATAAAGAACTGAGACAACCTGGATGACAAAAGAGGAAAGAATGGAAAGCAAAAAACATTCTCAGATGAAGCTCTTGTTGGGTATATTGAAACACATGAGAATGCTACTCTCAAAGACATAAGTTCTCACTTCTCTGTCACAGATATGGCAATATTCAAACGACTTCGAACACTCAAATATAGTTATAAAAAAAAGAGGTGAAATACAAAGAACGAGATGAACACAAAAGAGAACAGTTCAGAGTAGAAATAAGGGATATTTCAAAAGAGAAGATTATTTATTTGGATGAAAGTGGCATAGATCACAATGAAGTAAAGAGTCGAAGTTGGTCACCCATTGGAAAGCCTACTTCCTCTGAGCAATATGGGTATAAATACAAACGAACAACCCTCCTAGCATGAATCAGGGGGGAAGAGGTACTCGCTCCATTCAGATTTGAATGAATGACCAATACAGCAATATTCAATGACTGGATAGAAAACTTTCTCTGTCCTGAGATCAAACCATGAGACTTGGTTGTCATGGATAATGCGAGCTTCCATAAATCACAGAGAACAAGAGAACTCATAGAAAAAAGAGGAGCCAGGCTCCTCTACCTGCCACCATATTCTCCTGATCTGAATCCTATTGAAAACTATTGGGCTCTCCTGAAACTCTATGTAAGAAAATACAATGCATCATTTGATATTTTCTATACCATCCTGGATACATTTCTCTCAAGAGAGAAATGGTACTAATTAAGTTTGTTTACTATA
>JAYWFD010000008.1:0-2781 GCA_043778965.1 Candidatus Altimarinota bacterium | reverse complement strand
GAAAAAAGTAATAATACTCCAAGAAAATGTCTTGGATGGAAAACTCCTATCCAAGTTCTACGAGAAGAGGGTGTTGCAATTGGGGGTACAATTTAGGTTTATTACTTTTTTATAGTTATAATTATATATCTGAAATTGGCTATTACGCAAATAATAATTCATCTGTACTATATTGATTAACTAGATGAGATCCCAATATTGAAAAAAATGGTTCTTAAGAAAATCCTGACTCTTAGGAGATTTTGTATAGAAATGAAGTCAATCTCACCCATTTCTTGTATGCTTGAGAAGTTCATAGTATCGAAGTTGCCACAGACTTTGCTTCCTTTCCAGCATAGTACCCTTTAATCTATTGAGACGCTTTTTATATATATCTACCTTAATATCCATCCATTTTTCATTATTAAAATATCCTCACTTCTCACAAAGTTGAATAAGTTGAATATTATTTACTCACTCAATGCAATTCCCTTCGAGAAACTCTCGAGCATATTTATCAAAATAGGAGGTGGTAATTATTTGCATGATCGTATTTTCCTTATTTTTATAATATTCATGATACATTTTCGAGTACATCTCTGCTACTTGTTGCACAGATATATCCTTGCTCGCCCACTGTTTACATTGGATGAGATAATTTTTCTTGTCTTTCTTTGCTCGTATATCGACCATATCTCTGTCATTTTCAGAAACTTTTACATCTGTATATCACTCTTGTTGGAGAATGTATGCATAAAAAAATTCGAAATCTTTACAGCTAATCTCAAAAGTTACCAGATCTAGATCATCAAAACTTAATTGATTCCTATCAAATACTGTTTTAGTAAGACGTTTCCGTCTCGCTGCTTTCTGATTTTCTATCTCTTCTCAGATTTCAATACCGATTGTAAGTTGATTTTTATCTTGGATTCTAGACATGTTGCCAAATAATAAATATACATTACTATAACATATTTATTAATTTATGGCAATAAAAAATAATCTCTACGAAGTGGAAGGATTTTTTACCTTAATTCAGGTTTTCACAACTCAGACAACTTTTGATTAAGCTTCTCCCTTTTTTGTCTAGATAATTCAGGTTGTATGAAATAGTAGTCAAATAAATCCTCGAGTAAGTCGAGACTCCACTCAGCTTCACCTGATTCAACATCTACTATCTCTCAAGTATGTTTAGATTTATTTGGATGAGCAGCAAAATTTCAAATATTCCTAATTGCGTCAAGTCATTCAGAAATATGGGAAGGTAACCTTCATTCATCCAATGCAGCCTGAATTTGTTCGGCTAAATCCCTTTGACCGTATCATCCTTTATCTCTGAGAATGAGCTGTAGGCATCTCCGGCTAAGTGCAGCACTAGCTTTTGGACTTAAATCAATCACGAGACATGCCTCTTTATAATCCAATAAGTAAATGTCTTCAATTAATCAATCAGGAAAAGGATTTCTGCTAGTTCATGTTGGTTTTAATTTTGTATGAAATCTTGCTCGATAGGTATTTCAATTCCAATATTTCTCATATAAATGTAGAATTGATTTCATACAATTCGGACAAATCCATTCATTTATGTAAGCACCTTTTTCAAGGTCTGAAGAGTCCCTAATTTCATAAACTTCTCTTTTATCATCTTCATGAAAATCATGTAAACAGTATGGGCATTGCATATTTTAATAACTTAAACTTTAAAAAAACCCCCACTCGAAATAAGTGGGGATAATACTATTTTTCCTCTACCTCCGCCTCCACTGATCCATCATCATTTTTCTTCTCTGCATCAGGACCCTTCTCAGGATCTCCTGCGTGAGCGTAGATCGCTTGTCCGATCTTCATCATGACATCTGAGAGAGACTTGGTCGCGGATTCGATCGCATCCTTTGATGCATCAGAATCAGTGAGTACCTTCTTCAGCTCTTCGAGCTTTCCCTTTGCTTCTTCTCCATCTTTTTCCTCATATTTCCCCTTGTTCTCTTCGAGCGTCTTCTCAGATTGGTAGACGAGGGAATCTGCATGATTGCGAGCTTCGATGGATTCTTTCTTCTTCTTATCGGTATCACGATTGGCTTCTGCTTCTTTCACGAGCTTATCGACCTCTTCATCTGACATTCCCGTACTTCCCTGGACCGTGATCTTCTGTTCTTTGCCAGTTCCCTTATCCTTCGCGGTGACATGGAGAACTCCTGAAGCATCGATATCGAGTGTGACCTCGATCTGAGGAATACCACGAGGTGCAGAGGCGATTCCTGAGAGGATGAATCGTCCGAGGGACTTATTATCATTCGCCATCTCACGTTCACCCTGAAGGATATGGATCTCGACGCTATCCTGATTGTCAGCTGCAGTCGAGTAGACCTGAGATTTCGAAGTTGGGATCGTGCTATTGCGTTCGATCATTCGAGTCATGACTCCACCGAGCGTCTCGATACCGAGTGAGAGTGGTGTGACATCGAGGAGGAGGACATCCTTCACATCTCCCTGAAGGACACCTGCCTGGACAGCTGCACCGAGAGCAACCGCTTCATCTGGATTCACGGATTCATTGGGCTGCTTTCCGAAGAATTGTTCGACCTTCGACTTGATCATCGGAACACGAGTCGATCCTCCGACGAGGATGACCTCATGGATCTGAGACGCCTGAAGTCCTGAATCCTGCATGACCTTGCGGCATGGCTCGATCGAGCGCTCGACGAGTGGGGCGATGAGTTCCTCGAACTTAGCACGAGTGATAGTAATATTGAGATTCGATGGGACTCCGTCATTCATCGCGATGAATGGTTCATTGATCTC
>JAYWFD010000007.1:0-2781 GCA_043778965.1 Candidatus Altimarinota bacterium | reverse complement strand
ATATTGCGAGCCATAGGGGCACCCATGAGACCGAGACCGATGAAGCCGATACGCATAGAGAGAAAGGTTATTGATGAGAAAATTAGAGATTATATACTTCTATATCACTATTTTTCGGTAAAGTTTTCCATAGGCGGTATATGGATACCATGACGAAGAGCATTCATAAGAGATATATGAACAAAGGTTGTAAAATCGATGCCATGATTTTTTATAAACTCATCAACTTGTCTTTTTAGTTCTACATCGAGACGAATTGTAGTCGTGATTTTTGGTTGTTTCTGTGTCCGTCATTGCGAAGAATGAAGCAATCCAGGAGTTTTGAGATTTTGTGTAGACATAGGTTTTATTTTGTTTCCATTTTCTGGGGGTCGGATCAAATGAGGTAGGATTTTTCTTTTATAGTCATTTTAGATTTCTTTGAAGCTCTGATATTGGTGTGAAATCCATCGGTCATGTATCCGTCCGAGTATAGAGATATTCTCACCATCATTCTTTTTTGAGTCCTGCAAAGATCTGTTCGACTGACTGTCTTGTATAGAATTTTTGAAAAGCTGTATGAAATCAGTACGAATCCCTCATTTCTAACGAAAGAGGTATTCCATTTGGAACCCTTACTATTTTGTAAGGATGATTTAGTGGATCAAGCATATGGGCACATTCTTCATCAATTTGTGAGAGTATTGGGGCCTTCATCTTTCACTTACTGAGTCAAACATGTCATACAATCGGATGCTCATCATCATAGATATTTCATCATTGATAGACACAAAATGGACTCATAAGTTGAATCCGGGTTTCGATAAGGATAGTAAGCGACTCTATTCCTGTAGGAACAAGCACAAATCACTCTGATGGTTCAAATTTTTTTTCGAGAAATTGCATAAAACTAAAGATATCGTGTATTTCTGAATTGGTCTCGTCTTCCTTTTCATACACTACTTTCGAGTTCGCTATCAACTACGTAAAGAGCACGAAGTCTTGCTTGAATAATACCCATCTGCCTATAAGCATTTCTCGGATTTCTCTTCCAGGGAGATTCTACAGCTATATCGGAAAAATACTCTGTATGCTTGTCCTTATCAAGACATTCTACAGTATAAGTATCTCGCTCATCTTGAGGAAGTCTATTCCAATCCATCAATCATTTCTGCATTCATATACCATTTTTCACTATCCAATCTCGTACGTCATCACATACTACTCAGTCTACTCACCCTATTCACATCTCGGAGAGAGCATCTATCTCTTGCAGAAGCATATCGATAGTATCTGAATCTTTTAACACTCACCAGACATTACTCTGGAAAAACTCTCTCATTGTGATCTTCCATGGCTCGAGGATTTCTCTTTCTTTGGGTGATATTTTTCTCCTATAAAGCTCTCCAAAAATATGATCTAATTGGTGACTATTCGGATTCTGTCCATAGTGTCTTGCTGTAATACTGAGAAATGAATTCACTTCTCATACTGTCGTAAATGGACGGTATTCTGTCCCGTCGGGAAGAGTAAATTGTATATCCATATCGAGGATCTTCGTCACGATGTGACCAAGTGTAGTATAGAATGTCCACTCTCATCTTCCACCATTTTGTGCGAGGATACGTGCTTGTTGGAATTCTGGAGTATTCTCCATTCAGGAAAGTATTGGCTGTGGCATAATAGAAAGATGTAAGTATAGATTTATAGTATGTGTTTTTGTATATTTGTCAAAAAACTCTCCCTTCCCTTTAGTCCCCCATCTTCAATTTGAAACATAAAAGAAGAGCTCAATTTCTTGAGATCTTCTCATCTAGAAGAATTCTAGATGGCTTCGTTCCTCGCAACGATAGGAACTAATGATTCGATACTTTTCATTTCTATCTTTTCATTTTTAACTCTTCGTCGTCTCCCTCACCTTTATATACAACTCCCGAAGTTGGACTTCATCTTGTCCCTACTCGATCAGAGACAGATAGTAGTTCTCATGGTGGATGAGCTCTACTGGAACTCCTGGATAGGATCCATATGATTTTTTTAAGTTCAGTCAAATAAATCATATGATTTTTTGATATAGGATATGCTCCGACAATCAGTCCCCCTATCGATGAAGTGAGATATAGAGAAGTTGATGTAAGAAAATACAAGAAAAAACTTCACCGAAATGAGGTGGGATTTATAAGAATTTCTCAATTAGGAGATTAAATAGTCACCTAGTATACTCTTCCTGCAAAGCTTTCGAATCTAATTCTTCATCAAGATGCCTCCGAACAAATGTATCTTTTATATCTAAATATACTTTATATTTTACAATCAAATCGTGACTCGATCCAAAGATTACTTTTTCAGCATTTGAGGCAATTGACCTATTTATTAAGTCTAGAGTTAACGGGGTATTTTGTTTTACTCAGACTAAACATATGTTTCTATCTAGAGGAAATATAATACATCTTTTTCATATGACAACAGGATGATCTCCTGAGATAAATTCTTCATTATTTGTGGTTCTGTAAAAATCAAAAGTATATTCACTAAATCTATTCATCTCTGCTTGGTAAAAAACATCTGGGGTTTTATATCCTAATACAGATTTTACAGACATTGTATTTCAAACAACCTCTATTCATCTGATAGATAAAAATTCATCGAGCCTATCAGGGTTGAGTCATTGAGTAACTAATCCCATTTTACGAAATCAGATATTTGAAGAATCTGCGTACTTTTTGTCTATTTCACTACTATATATTTCACAAATTTCTCTACGTTTTCTGATGGTTCGCATATGTAAATGAACAGCATAAT
>JAYWFD010000006.1:0-7462 GCA_043778965.1 Candidatus Altimarinota bacterium | reverse complement strand
GAATACTTTTCTTCGTATAATTATTATTATTTGATTCACTAAATTTTTCGAATATATGTTCGACTTGTTTCTCAGAAATGCCTATCCCAGTATCGCATACTCGTATAAGAAGAGATGATCACTTTTCAGAGAGCGTGATATCTACTTTTCATCAACTGAGAGTAAATTTACAGGCATTTGAAAGGAGATTGTTCATGATAAGTCGAAATTTTTCATCGTCTGTATCAATCATTTGCAGAGTAGAAGTATCATTCAGGGTAAGGGCAATATTTTTTTCACTAAACATTGACTCAAAATCATTGATACACTTCTCTATGAGATTATGAATGTTGATAGTTGATATATTGAGTTTCATGCGTCATGCTTCAATCTTCGATATATCGAGGATATTATTTACCATATTTATCAGAGACTCAGTGCTATCATAAATCTTCTTCATATATTGCTTTTCATTCACATTAAGTGGTCAGAGAGTATCCTTGAGGAATAGGTCTGCATATCCCTTGATAATCGTCATAGGAGTACGAAGCTCA
Organism: Candidatus Altimarinota bacterium; assembly: GCA_043778965.1. Taxonomy (GTDB): domain Bacteria; phylum Patescibacteriota; class Gracilibacteria; order BD1-5; family UBA2023; genus JAGOMW01. Next base: position 6,929 of record JAYWFD010000006.1, on the reverse strand, counting down.
TGAGAAGCGATCGCAAGAAAATTATCTTTATTTTGATCAATTTCCTTGAGTTTCTCATAGGCTTTTTCGATTTCTTTATTTTTTTTTGCAAGGACTGTTGTTTGTACTTTTACCTCATTCTTGAGTGATCGATTGAATTCAAGTACTTGAAGAGAGAGTGCAATTTTTGGGAGTATATGCTGTATTGTTTCTATTTCTTCACCACTGAATGTTTTTTCTGATTCTTTGCTTCCAAGAACAAGAAGAAGCATTTCCGTTTTGTCGATATTTTCAATAGGAAAAATAATCGTCCCTATTTTGTCTACTTCCTCTATGAGATCCCTTCGTTCTGAAGTACTCATCCTTGAGGGATTTTTCGAAATACTTCCACGAATGAGGGGATAGGTATTTTTTTGAAAATATTCTATTGTATAAGGGTATGTATTTTTATTTTTTTCGCGAAAGATTTTTACATGTCTGATACGTATTCATTTCCAAAAGTATTCTTCCAGAGCCATTAAAAGGCTTTCTTGATCAGGAAATGTGCTTGTTCTTTCGAGAAACTTACTCGTTTCGCGCTTCATATCTCTCATAGATTCAAGTAGGAAAATCTCGCCAAGAGTTTTGTTTTTATAAAATAAGATGAAACATCCAATAAATGTCGAACTAATAATGACTTCAAGAAAATTAATCTCGTATGTATAGGCAAAGAAATATCAGAGTGCCCATACGATACCCCAGATTCCTCATGCTGAGAGTAAACTTATAAAAATAACTCTCAACAATTGAAGAAATGCATATTTTGCATTAAAGAGGTGATGATTGAGGATAGCGAATCATACAATAAGTGGATATATCGCGATGAATACAGCACCATATGGGTAGAAATATATATTAAATACAGGGAAAATAAGCGATCCATATCCGATAAGACCTACTCAGAGTCAAAGTGAAAAATGCAAAATAAGATCTTTATCTGACCGGAGGGTATCCTTATAGGCACGAATGAGGAGATCAAATAATATCCCAAAAAGTACAGTAAAAAACCCAAAGAAAAATATAAATGATACGCTATATGGAGTATTGAAGTACATTTCTCCAAAAATAAAACTTACATTCGGAATAAGTATTCCATAGAGGTTTAAAAGATAAAAGATACAAGTAATAATATAAGAAGTGACGAGAGTATATTTCATGATTTTACTTTTATTTTCGACGATCAGCATCGTCGTATGGAGCATGAGAACAGGGAGATTCGTCACTCAGAGATACGCGATCTTCCACCACATAAGCGCTTCTATTGAGCTCGTCGCCATCGATATATAGTAGAGCGAGACTCAGAGTATGCTGACACAGGTACAAAAAAGAGCCCAAATCGTATTGATAAGAGATTTCCCTCCATTGATCATTATTATTGTCATGATCGCATTACTTATAAGTATGCAGATACCGATTGTACCAAAAAATCACATATAAAAGAATCGTTTATAAATAATATGCTATCATATTTTCTACTTTCAGGCAAATATTGGGAGTTTCGCATAAAATTGGGCCCTTTAAAATTGTATTTCATCATGTTTTTCCTATAATTCAGTCACAATATTATGCCTTTCGTCCATCTTCATACACACTCGCACTATACTTTCCAGAGATCTCTCGGAACACCAGAGATGATCGCAAAACGAGCAAAAGAACACTGACAGTCAGCCATAGCCCTGACAGATGCTGGAAATATGTATGGAGCTTTCGAGTTCTATCAGGCATGTATCGCTCTAGATATAAAGCCGATTATCGGAGTCGAGTTCCTACTTTCGAAAAAATGAAGAAGAAATCGTGATAAAGATAATGAGGTATTCGAGATTGTACTTCTTGCAAAAAATTATGCTGGATATAAGAATCTCATAGAACTTGTTACATTATCCCAGTTTGAGTGATATGTAGGTGGGCGTCCACGTATAGATTTTGAGCTCCTAGAAAAATACCATGACTCGCTTATAGCCCTCTCAGGGTCTCTCTATGGAGAGATAGCACAGATGATTTCTACGTGACGTGATGAGACTTTGATTTGCGAGCGAATCGAATATTATAGAAATATTTTTGGTAAGGATCAGTACTATCTCGAAATCGAAGAGCATCCAGATAAGCCACTCCAATGAAATATCAATAATACTATTATAGAGCTATCAAAAAAATATGGATATTCCTATGTCGCGACTAATAACAGTTACTATATAACACCTGATGATGCAAGTGTGCAAGATATGATGGCTTCGGTCGCTGATGGAAGAGCTCTCGATGATCCAGACAGGCATACCCTTATGAATGGAGACTACTCTATACGTTCATCTCGTGAGATGGAAGAGCTCTTTGTATATGCACCACAAGCATATGAAAATACACAGAAAATTGCCGATATGATCAATCTTGAGATAGAATATGGAGATTATAAGATACCGAGATTCCCCCTTTCCGTCGATGATAAGGTCGCGTACGCTGGATTCCTTCAGTCACCCAATCATACTTCTTTCTATCAGGCACTTGGTGAAGAAGAATGGTTCCTTAGAAAGCTTTGTATCGATGGATTGGAATTTCGTTATAATATCACACTTTCATCGATTGAGAAGGATATTTTTATCTCGAAAAAAGTGATAGATCGATCAGAAAAGAAAATCTCTGATATGAGCCTGGATGAACTCCATGAACTTTCTATATCTCACTATCCAGAATCAAAAAAATCACTTATCGCGAATATGAGCGATAATGATAAATCGATAATTTCTCGTCTCGAATATGAACTTCTTGTGGTTGATCTTATGGGATTTAATGCGTATTTCTGTATCGTAGCGGATTTTATCCAATATGGAAAGAAAAATGGAGTTCCCGTATGACCAGGCCGAGGATCAGCAGCTGGAGCTATACTCGCTTACCTATCAGGAATTACTGATATCGACCCTCTTCGATATGGACTTCTCTTCGAACGATTCTTGAATCCTTCTCGTGTGACAATGCCTGATATCGATGTGGATTTTTCTGACGAGTGACGCGATAAAGTCCTCACCTATGTCCGAGAGAAATATGGATCTGATCATGTAGCACAAGTTTGTACATTTGGTACCCTTGCTGCCCGTGCCGCTGTAAAAGATGCTGGTCGTGCATTTGGGATCCCATTTGCTGAGATGAATATCTTTGCGAAGCTCATACCTGCTCGTCCTGGTATCACTCTCTCACAAGCACTCGAAGAAGCAGTAGAATTCAAGTCAGCGTATGACACGAATGAGAAATATAAAAAAATCGTCGATACAGCACTGAAGATGGAAGGGTCTGTCCGTCAACTTGGAGTCCATGCTTGTGCCGTGATCATCGCGCCTGAACCGATGACCCATTTCTGTCCACTACAGCCACCACCGAAAGATCCAACTGCGATAGTCACTCAGTTTTCTGCCTGACCACTTGAAGCTCTCGGGCTTCTCAAGATGGACTTTCTCTGACTCCGAAACCTCTCTATCCTGGATCGGGCTCAGAAGATCGTCAAAGAAGAGCATGGTATCGATGTCGATCTCCTCCAGATCGATTATGAAGATCAGAAGGTTTTGGCTCTGTTCGGTGAGTGAGATATGACTGGGGTATTTCAGTTCGAATCTCCAGGGATGCGTCGATATCTGAAAGAGCTCAAGCCTTCGTCTTTCGAAGATCTGATCGCGATGGTATCACTCTATCGTCCAGGGCCGATGCAGTATATCCCTGAGTTCATCGATCGAAAATATGGACGTAAGACGGTCGAGTATCCTCATATCTCTCTTGAGACGATCCTGCGTCCTACTTATGGTATCGCTGTCTATCAAGAGCAGATCATGCAGCTCGTCCAAGCATTTGCGGGATTTTCCCTCGGTGAAGCTGATATCCTTCGTCGAGCTATAGGAAAGAAAAAGTATGAGCTTCTTATGGAACAGAGAGGCAAATTTATCGATGCAGCAAATAAAGAATGACACAAAGAAGAACTTGCGATCTATATATTCGATGAGATTATCGAGCCATTCGCAGGATATGGGTTCAATAAGTCACATGCTGCCTGCTATGCGATGATCGCGTATCAGACCGCTCATATGAAGACGTACTATCCGACAGAATTCATGGTCGCGATGATGACATCAGATGAGGAAGATACCGATCGTATCCGTCTTGAGATCGAAGAGGCACGCCAAAATAATCTTAAAATTCTTCCGCCGGATGTACGAGAGTCGGGTAAGCACTTCACGTATATCGATGCCCATACTATCCGATTCGGACTTAAGGCGATCAAGTGACTCGGTGAAGGTCCGATCGATACGATCATCCGAGCACGTGATGAGAAGAATTTCGACTCTCTCTATGACTTCATCGAACGCACGGGTAGTGATGTGATCAATAAAAAATCTCTCGAATCCCTTATTTATTGTGGTGCACTCGATAGATTCTGAGAACGTGCAAGCCTCCTCGCTTCCATGCTGAAGATGAGTGCATATGAAAAAGAGCTTCAGTCTAAACGCGATACTTCGCAAATAGGACTTTTCGATATGACCGACTCAAGTGAGACCTCGGTACACTTCGAGCTAGAGAAGCGTGAACCACTCTCATTCGAAGCTCGTATGAAGTGAGAGAAGGCTATCATCTGATATCCTGTATCTGGTCATCCACTCGATGGTATAGGTGACTTCATCCGTGCGAGATCGAAAAATATGGGACCTATACTTGAGTGGATTGCTTCGCTCGATGAGTCTCCTCTCGATACAGTTCCTCTAGAATCCCTTTCTTCTGCTAGCAATAAAAAAGAATCCATCGATAATGATCCTCTTGCAGAAGATATGCCGTCTGTACTCTGAGATGATGAGAGTATGAGCGGAGAAGAAGTCATCGAACCAGCTCCACCAGAGCTTCCACTGATCGAGGAAGAGCGAGAAGAGTCCATATATGCTCAGCTTATAGGCGTCGTCGGGAATGTCCGCAAGATACAGACGAAGTCATGAGGGATGATGATGGTAGCGACCGTCGAGACGGTAGGATTCGACTTCCGCATCGTGATATTCCCTAAGGAGTACGAGAAATATGAATCCAAGATCGAAGAAGATATGATCGTCGTCGTCGATGGTCGGATCAAGTTCGATCGTGAATCTGGAGAAGTGAGCATATTCCCTTCTGCTGGATTCGGGAAGAAACGCATGGAGAGTGAGGGTGCAGTAAAGTGCTTCTCTATAACAGTATTTCGAGAGATGGCACTCACTCGTTCTCACTATACATCGAGTAAAGATGAGAAAAAAACTGAAGTTTCTGAAGCGCCATTTCTCCCGCAAAACCAAGGAGCAAACTATATCATCGATGTCCCCTCCTTCTGGATCAAGGAAGATCTCCTCGACCTTCGGGATTATCTCTCGAAAGCAGAAGTCGGACTCACTCCTGTATGGATCCGTATCTATGGAATCGAGAAGGATACGAAGTTCTCTGTCGCTTCCCTTCCAGATCTGGAAGTGTGGCTTGGGAAGAAGAGAGTATAGAGATTGGCTCACTTCTGTCTGGATCCGTTTTCATAGATTGAAAAAAGAGAAGAATTTCTCTGTCGCTTCTATTTCGGATATTGAGTGACGGATCAGGAAGAAAATAATGGTTTTATAATAAGTTCAATTGGATACCACTATCTATTTGATTAAAATAGGAATGATCAGAAGGAATATGATATTTACAGTAATATAGTGCATTAACTTGGATCACACTATGCTCTGTCATTCCGGGTTTATCCCGGAATCTATTTTAAAACCAAGATTCCTGCACACCCCAGGGTGGCTTCTCTTGATTCCTCGAATCAATCACCTTCTACGCAGGAATGACAAGAAAGGAGCTTATTCAAATGAATATGATATACCTATGATGAGTTCATAATTCTCGATTAAGCTGTGAGAGATAGTTTCGGAAGGATGTCATAAGTGGTGAGTCAGCATGTAAGGCAAGACAAAGACATAATATTGAGCTACTTATGGATTGATAATGCTTGTGAGTTCTGATCTTTTACCAGTTTCCAAATGTTCAGTAAGTACCAGTCATCCCACTTGTGGACAGTAGGTTTTATGCTCTCTCGATTTTGTATCGAGTGGTGTCCAATCGTATACCTTTACGCAGTCAGTGTAGGTGGCGAGCTTCGTCGTGATAGTCAGCCCTGTTGCCACAGTATCTCTCATATCTTCAGCTTCCCCTTTGTAGTACTCTTGTCTATATGAGTCACCGATTTTTTGCTCAGATTTCATCCAGATACCAGCTTTAGCTCCATCTTTTCCATGGATGAATGTACCCGCATGATCTTTTATTTTACCATTTGCATAGTTATCGACTTCTTCCCCGAAATACCAGACATCCCCCGTTATTTTGTTCTGAGCAAGGTAATCTCTGGTGACCTCATGTATCTGACCACCCAGATAGACCGTATCTACATATACAAGAGTTTTCACTCCATCAATATCTTTAGTTTCACCAGTAATGGCTATTTCGATTCTTTCACGACCTTCTGTCGTATCCGCCTCAAATATCATTTTTTTCCCTACTGGTAGTGAAAAATATTTATTAGTAATATTCGTAGTAAAATCTGCTGGATTGATGACAGGATTATATGCACTTCATTGTATATTTTGACTTATTGGCGTCCCAAAGAGACTCAAAAGTTGTTTGGAAATCTTAGTTACCGTTTCAAAATCTTCTATATTTGCGGCGGTACGCATTTTTTTGATGAATAAACTTAATGTATTAGCCTTGTTTTTACTCAGTGTTCATACCATGCGTTCTTGAAGCAGTTTTAATGCTGCGACATCACTGAGTACAAATCCTTGCTCTAGCGCCGCAGCATCAATCAATGTTTTTCGTGCCCAAACAGCTAATCGATCGGCTTCAATCTCATCTGATGCACGATATCGCATCTCCAGATCAAGAAT
>JAYWFD010000005.1:0-19650 GCA_043778965.1 Candidatus Altimarinota bacterium | reverse complement strand
ATAAACTCAAGACCAAGAAAAAGACTCAACTATTCTACTCCATACCAAGTGTTTTGGTGAAAGAGAAAAAGTTGCATTTCAGATTAGAATTTAAGTTTTACAATTATGAAATCAAAAAAGACTGAAGAGAAGATAGGTGATAATGCTATTTCGTTGCGCAGGTCGATGTATGAAGCACTCACGAGCAACGATCTGTTTGCGATCGAGAGACTCATTGAGATCAATCCGCAAACGCTTTTAGATGGCTGGTCTGGGCCAGGATCCGCCAGTTATCTACATCTGGCCGCACGTAAAGGGCTACTGGAAGTGTGTCAGCTATTGGTGTCGCATGGACTGAGTCCGAACGCTATGACATGGTCGACTGGTGGGACATCAGTGCTTGAAGAGGCGGCAACCGCAGGTCAACTTGCAGTTGTCAATTGGTTGCTTTCGGTTGGGGTAGGGGTTGATGGTGACCCTCGAGCTACGTCCACACCATTGATGGGCGCAGCGATGGAAGGTCATATCGAGATCGTGGAACGACTCGTCGAACGTGGAGCAGACATCCACCGTGAACACCTTAGATTACCCCAGACAGCTCTGGACTTTGCGGTTGCCTACGCCGTCAAAGGCGGTGAGCAGATGCAAGTAGCTACATTCTTGCGCAAGAAGGGAGCACAGCGGCCATACTTGGAGAAGCACGATTGGAGTGGTGTACCGTCGCGGCACTATATCGAACATATCGAGCGTGCTGTTGGTGGTTTTGTCTGCATTCGACCGATTTGGGAGCTTCAGGTTAATGGTGAGCGTAGATCAGTCTCGGTGCGAGCAGTGCGAAATCCGCCCAGATATGAAAGTACGATTCTCTTCACCTGTGGACTGGACGATGGACATAGAGAGATAGCAGTCGTTTTGCCTACTGCATGGCCTTTGAATAAATCTGCACTGTTGTATGAAGAGTATTCCGCTCCGCTCCTTCGTATGAACGAGATTGCCAGTAAGGTTAGATCAAACGGCGAATTTCGCCATGGAAACCTTATAAAACTCCCAGCTATTGTAGGTTCGATGGAGGCTTTATACATTTTAGTAAAAAGTGTGGCAGTAGAAAGGGAGAGAGGAGGTGATTCATCAATTTCGGAGACATTATTTGCCGTACCTTGTAGGGAGGGATCACCCGACAGCGACAGTGCTGCACTAATTTTGGCTGACAAACTTTCGAGTAAGCCATTTAAGGAATTTTACTTCACTGTATAAGAATTACCAAAATAAGATTATAAAAAAGAAGTAATCTTTGAGGGGTCGAGCTCACTTCCCAGCCTTGTTTCGTTAAGGAAGTCTAGGAATAATTTTTTAAAAAATAAATATATGTCAGCAGAACTTTACATAGAATTTAAAAATCAAGATATACGCAAGAAATACCTCCCTAAACTAAAGGAGAAGATTATATCGATGCCTACCTATGTTAAAGATGAGCAGAGTGAAGAGGACAAGAAAGTATATGTAAAGCGATATGATGAGTTTTGGTTAAAAGGCGTCGAGTCATATAAAGTTGAGAAAGAACTGGACAAAGGAAAGAAAGATTGGGATTATGATGTTCGTATATTTACTGACTATGAGCCTAACATTTTGATAGAAGTCTCTGCTCATCCAAAGTCTGTAGAAGATGATTTACATAATCTCTTTGCATATCTCCGTAGCGAGACAGAAATTCGTATTTTTGATGAAGATGGCGAGGTGAGCGGCTGGTAATTATAATATCATTAATGTATGAATGAAAACACAAAAGATAATGTTGTGAAAATATTAAGTACGTCTCCCTACAAGGAATGTATGCAAAATATAATCAAGGAGACAGATGCGTATATTTCACCAGATATTGATGACATAGAAGTAGAGTATACACTCTCTCTGTTAGAAGCCGCCGGCATAAATGAGAGTGACTTGGAAAAATGTATTTTAGAGGAGAACAAAAAGCTTGAAATCTTTTGTCGCGCATATATGAAGGCTCAACCATCTCTTGATCTTGGCCAAGAATATAATGCAGATGAAGGAAATGATATAGAATCCTCATCAAATGAAATATATTGTGGATATAGTCAAACCTTCCTCATACAGTATGCGATACTTTTTTTAGTGTTGAGTACAAGACCAGATGATGTTATGGATTACTTAAAGAAAATAAGAGAGCCAAAAGCTAAAGAACAGTCGATACTTCTCCAGAAATTATTTATAAAGACTTTTGATAATATTGTATTGAAGTTTGAGTTCCAGCCTATTGCTAAGTGTGATATGTACGAAGGATTCGAGTTGGGGCACCTCTCCATCAATGGGTCATTGGAAAATGCATCCTCCTCAGAACTACGTGGTCGTGGTGCTATGATGATCTTTACTTCAGCGGTGGGGTTGCTCGACGGCGTCCGCAATTTCCTTCAGGACTCACATCGACAATCCTATGAATGGGTTGGTGATGATTCCTCTTTTATTCTAAACGTAAAGAGGCATGACAAGCATTCTGTAGAACTGATAGTCGGTACCCTACAACTTGGTCAATATAGTAATAGAGCCTTTGCCTTGGCTGTGAGGGATGGAGCCTCTTCGCTCATGCAAGGTCATGGTTATATGCTCAATCGAAGCAGTGCAGTATTCGAAGATCTCAACGCAGCCTTGACTGAGTTTAATAGTTTTCTTTCGTATACGAAGCCCTGTATTCTAGATCTGACATCAAAAAACCCTCATTCTAGCGAATAAGAGTTTTGTTTTCTTCATGGTGCCCAAGATGGGACTTGAACCCACACACCCGAAGGCATACGCACCTCAAACGTACGTGTCTACCATTCCACCACCTGGGCAAAATAGACGCAAGATTCAAAATGTGGGATTCAAGATTGAGAGGCACAATTTTGAATTTTTAATCCGTAATTTTGAATTACTTGTGGTGCACCCAGTAGGGTTCGAACCTACAACCAACGGCTTCGAAGACCGCTACTCTTCCAATTGAGCTATGGGTGCGTTCTTTCCTATAAGGAATGCCTGCGGATTATAGCAAGACGATGAGAAAATGCAAATTTTTTTCGAGATATTTCTTAGCGATCCATTTTCGCGGTCATTGTATTGAGTTTTCCAGGTATATGTTCCAGCTTTTCCATCTTTGAGAATAGTATCTTATCTTCTTTTTTAAGCAAAATCTCTCACTTCATTCAAAATGATGGATATAAAAAATCCCCCATTTCTGGAGGATTCTGAGAGACAGGATTTCTGCCTTCGCAGGAATGACGATCGAATTATGCTTCGAGAGCTTCTTTTGGGATTTCTGGGATTTCTGCTGGAGGGACATAGTTCGGATCGAGCGCCTTCAGAGAGAGTCCGATGCGCTTCGCAACGGGATCGAAGGTGATAATTCGAGCCTTCATCATCTCACCGACATGGACCTTTTCCTCAAGACCCTTCATCATCTCAGCGGTGATCTCAGAGAGGTGGATGAGACCAGAGATGGCACCATCGAGCTCGAGAAATATTCCGAACTGAGAAAGGCGAAGGACAGGAGCCTCGATGATATCACCGACCTGGTATTTATCAGCGAGGACTTGCCATGGATTGGCTTTGAGACGCTTGATCGAGAGGGAGATCTTCTCTCCTTCGATGCCGATCACCTGAACGGTCACTTTGTCACCGATGCGTGCGTGCTTGTGAGGATTATTCACATGACCCCAGTCGATCTCAGAGACATGGACGAGACCTTCGATACCATTGAAGGTGACGAAGAGACCATAGGTGAGAATGCCAGAGACGTATCCTTCGACGATGTCACCGATCTTGATCGTCTGCATCGCTGCAGCGCGCTGTTCTTCGATGGCTGCTTTCTCCGAGAAGATTATCTTCTTGCCGTTCTGATCGACATTGATCACGCGAACCTGGAATGGCTTGCCGACGAGCTTGTTCAGATGCTCGAGAATTTTTTCTGGATTGGCACCTTCGACACGTGGATAGTGTGCAGGAGTGAGCTGAGAGACAGGGATAAATCCCTTAATCCCATCGAGATCGATGAGGAGACCTCCCTTATTGGCTTCGTTTGGAACGACAGTAATGATTTCTTTGGTATCAAAATTTGAATGGAGCTTTTCGATGAGTTTTGCCTGGCTCGCCTTGCGCAGAGAGAGGTGAATAAGTCCAGAGTGTGCATCATCACCGATGATGATCGACTCAATTCGCGTTCCTGGTTGGATATCGGTTGTATCTTCCGTAGAAGAGTGCATGTGTGAACCGGTGATGATACCTGTGAATTGACCATCGAGGTCAACGAGGATCATCTTCTGATTGGCAACGACAACAGCACCACCGACGATATCTCCTACATTGAAGGATTGGATCGCAGGGGCAGTGGCGAGATCTTTTGCAAAATCTGACATAAGAAATAAAAATTAAGAAGTAAAGGTTAATGATAAATTGTACATTATAAATAATTCGTTTCCAAATTGTACATTTATAATTTTGAATTATTCATTATCAAAATGATGGGGCGGCCAATGGGGCTCGAACCCACGACCTCCGGATTCACAGTCCGGCGTTCTAACCAACTAAACTATGGCCGCCATACCGATAATACGAGAGTAACTATTTGAGGATGCAGATTGAATTAGGTGTATTCTTCAATCGAATCGCTGCAACAACAAACCCTACTCGAAAAAACCCGAGCCACGGCAGTATATAGAAAGTCATGGGCTTTGCAAAAAGTTTTTGAGTTTTTTCATTTTTTGTATATGATTCCGTTCTCTTGGGAAAAATCATACACTTTTATTCCTCAGAAATCCTTTCTGGATAATGATTTATTATTTTTCTTGAGATGGAAATGGTATCTCCTTTTTCGAGAAAAATCCGATCTATACATACGATACCTTCCTGAGTCAAGAGAAAATAGTGTTTTTCCTCGGAAGTTTGTGATAGAGTCTTTGTATTCAAAACAGTTTCATTCAATGAGCATTATGCGAGCAATTAAGAAGAGACGTTTATTCTTTATCTTCTTCCATGGTATTCCATTCATCCCTTTCGGCAAGTAGCCTCGTCTCGGCCCATATCAGACAGGACATCGCACTGGTCTTCATTGCTCCAGAACGTCCACAGTTTCAACTAAAAACCGTCAAAAAATACCTCTACACAGTAGTTACCTTTCTCGGGTTCTGTGCTTTTCTCCCATCGAGTGGATATGCAGCAACGGTTGGCGAGACGCATCAATATATAGTCACTGCGTATTATTCTCCTCTCCCTGATCAGAGCTTCTATCTCAAGTGAAACTATGATGCCGAGGTGAAGCTCAATGGAAACGGAATAACAGGTGCGAGTGGAGAAAAGGTCTTTCCTGGCATGATTGCCGCTCCAAAAACGTACCAATTTGGAACAAAAATATCGTTCGAATGACTCGGTATCGGAACGGTGGCAGATCGTGGTGGTGCTATCGTCACTGCTGGAGATCGTGGGCAACCCTATGATCGGATCGATATCTGGATGGGATCAGGGGAAGCATGACTCAAACGAGCCCTTATCTGGTGACGAAGAAAAGTCACGTGAGTGATCGTCGAGAGTTCTGTTTCAGGAAATGGCATTGATTTCGCAGCAATTGATTCAGGGAAAATCGATCTTTCAAGATTCGAAAAAGTGATCACGATAACGAATGGAGTGCTCTCAGATGGGGTACTCAGCTTATTTACTGACCTTGGCTACTCTTCAGATGGTCGATCGACGAAAGATATGATCATCGATTTCCAACTCGATCATGGAATTATTGCCAAGAGTACTGACCCAGGAGCAGGGAATTACTGACCCATGACGCAGGCAAAACTCACAGAAGAACATGATCGATACCTCTCTCTTCGGGATGCTGAGATCAGACGGATTGAGAAGGAACGTCAGGAACTCGTTGATGAACATGCAACATGGGAGACTCGACTCTCTCGTGCTGAGAGTGAAGTTCGTACATTTGGGACACCAATTCGCGGAGAATCATGAATTCATGTTCGTGAACTTCAACAGTTTCTGAGAACTACTGGATACTTCAAAGGAAAAGATTCAGGAACGATGACTCCGACGACGATCCTTGCCCTGAAGTCGCTTCAGAGGAAGAGTGGACTGAAGCCGACAGGAACAATTGATCCATCGACCAGAGAACGTCTCATCGAAGTCATGTTGCAAGAAGAACTTGTCTAAAAAAAGAACCAATTATTGGTTCTTTATTTTCCGGATGAGTTTCCAGAGAAAATGAATATCACGAGCGAATGCTTCTCTTTTTTCCCCATCTTTGAAGTCGAATACCACTCACTTCTTCGGAACAAAGACGACATCAAGGGGCTCAGTCTTCAGATACGAATTGGAAATATCGTAAAAAAATCGTCTCAAGAAGTTTCGATTCACACTTCATTTTGCCTGCTTTCCAGACAGGAGGATAGCACATCGTCCATGTTCGAGGGTATTCGGAAGGATATTCGCCACCAGAGAATACGAAAAGAAAGGTTTTTTCTTGCGTAAAACCTTTCCGAGTTCTTTTTCATTGAGTCGATAGCGTTTGGATATCATAGGAATTAGCCACGAAATCGTTCTGTGAGTCCAGGAAATGTGACAATACGAGCGTTTCCTCCCGCGACGTTGTGGTGCTTACTTTTCCCACGAACATTCTTGAATCGGTTTGGGTAGCTGACAGCGAGGACGTGACGCCCTTTTCTTCGGCGTGCGCGGAGAACCTTTTGTCCATCGACAGTACTCTTACGAGCGAGAAATCCGTGAACACGGAGTCGTTTTCTTTTCTTGAATTTTCCGATCATATACCTATTTTTTTAAAAAGCTCGCGAATTATATAGAAACTGAAGATGAAGTCAAAAAATTTTTTAACAACTTTTTCTGATCTATACAAGTGTATTTCTGCGTCTCAGGATGACGACGCCGATGATTGAAGAGATGACGATCAGAATGCCGAGCATTCATGGTCCTGTCTGAACTTTTGATACCTTGGTGATATCAGCTGATTCCGTCTTCTCATCACAGAGAGCCTTGATCCCAAAGTCTTCATGGACGACGGATCATGATGCAAGAAAAAGTACATATTGAGTTTCCTTCGTATTCTGGAGGAACTCTGGATCACCAGCGGCAGTGAACTTATAGATATTATAGGAGATAGCGCCTGTGATAGAGAGCCAAGAGAGAATACTTTTATCCTTGGTTGTGTCGACTTTGACTTCACTTACATTGGCAATAGTACATCCAGCGACTCAGACCATGAGTGCAACTGATTCAGATGAAAAATTAGAGATCAGCGTTTGATCTGCTCTCATTCCAAAGATACGGAATGTATAATTTTTTGGTTCAAGATTTGGAATATACCAAGTGTATATTCATGAAGCTGATTGAATATCCTTGATATCCTTTGTCATGACTTGTTCTGAAAGGTTGTCACTATTGATTCCATAGGCAATCTTGAATCGTACAAGGTCACGAGGAAGATTTTCCACCCCAAAGGTAAATACTGCCTTATTTCCTTGCAATTCTGCTCGCACATTACTAAATTTTCCAGCGGGAGGGAGAGCTTTCTCTGTCACAGTGAGAGTTCCAGCATTTGGCTTTGCGGTGCCTTGAGCAAGAGCATTCTTGAGGTTCACTGTGAGTGGATAACTTCCAGGCTTTGCTGGAGCAATAGTCTGACTGGTATATTTTCCAGAAACTCATTCCTTCAAAGTGACAACACTTCCGTCGATCGTTATACTGACTTCCGAAAGTCCTGGATCAGCATCGACGGTGAGGGTAATACTCGCACCTGCTTCCACTGAAGCATTCGGTGCAATAGTGAGGCTGTTCATGACAGGATTGGTGTTGCTGACACTGAATCGAACCTGTGCAGTTCCAAGGACTTTATTTGTGCCATCGAGGAGGTCTACCATGACGATATTTGACTGTTGAGTGAGTGTGGGAAGGGTTTTACTATAGAGGCCATTTTCATCTGTCGATACGGTTGCAAATTCTGATCCATTGAGCTTGACATTGACTTTGCTATTTTTCTTTCCGTATCCACTGATAGTTACGAGGTCTCCCATATTCACAATATCGTTGTTTGAAGGTGTAAGGATCGAAATGGTGTCTGTACCACTTCCGGACGGAGTTGTTGTAGAATCGGCTGCATCAATCTTGATAGTCTTCTTTCCTGAAGCATCCTCGACCGCGTCTGAAACCTCGAGACTCTGTTCCCCAACTTTCTTGAAGATAACTCCTTTGTTGAATTTTTTGACTCCTTTATCTGTCTCCTGAATGAATTGGATCGCTTTTCCTTGACTTGGAATGGTTGCATTGAAGTCTGTTGAAGCCTGAAAGAATACTGATCCGTGGTAGGTTGGGATCAATTTATCATCCTTGTCTCGTGCTTCGACGGTCACATCGATCGCTTCCCCAACTTTTGCTGTATCTGGAGCGATGACGGCAAAATGATGAATTTTCTGAGGAATAGCATCGGCTGCCCATACTACGATCGTGAGCGTACTGAGAGATAGGGCTACAATCGAACGAAAGAATGAGGACTTCATAGAGCGGAAGTGAGAGTATAGGAGACAGGAAATCATACCCAAGAGAGTATGATGGATTTATACATTTTTGGAATCATATTCAGTATTGAGATTTATGCAAGAAAAATGTGACCAATTTTCTCATTCTGGAAGCGGTCGCTGGGAGGTCAGAATGACTTGATCTGCTTCAAAAAGATCAATCACACGTTCTGCATACCCCTGATCGAGCTCGGCAAATATATCGTCAAAGAGCAGTATGATGGGAAGATTAACGTATTTTCTGAGAAACAGAATTTCAATCTGTTTAAGTGCAAGAAGGAGTACCTTATTCTCTCCACGAGAGAGGTAGAAGGCACTGGATGTTTCTCTTTCCATTCATTCGCTCGAGACCACACTGAAGTGGAAATCATCACGGTGTACGCCGATATGTGTATGTCCGCTCTGGATATCGTAGAGCTGATCTTCAGAGAGAATTATCCTGACTGTTTCTTCGAGGTTTCCTAGAGTTTCTCTCTGTGCTTTTTCCAGACGACTCGTATACGTATGTATGAGGGTATATTTTGGAAGAAATGCCGAAATTATACTCTGTTGTTCTTCGACGAAATCGACCCACTTTTTTCGATAGAGGTGATAGAGGGAGGCTTGTTCCGAAAATATCTGATCCCAGTAGGCGAGATCTCAGGGCTTTGCTACACCTTCGCGGATTTTTTTCAGGAGTGCATTGCGCTGGGCAAGAATCTCATCATATTTGCGTTTCACGCTCCGAAACTGCCCAAAGGCACGTGTGAGAATCCCATCGATGAAGTCCCGACGAGCACTGGGTGCAAAATAGAAGAGATTCATATCAAATGGGGAGAGAAACACTGTCCGATAGGAAAGCTCATGCATATATTTCACTCCCGAGATCTTCGATCCTTGGATATGAAAAATATCCTTCCCTTCCCGTCGTTCCCGTGTGAAGGATCTCATACCGATCGGTTCACTATACTGGAGCTCGAAGAGCGAATCTTCTGTTCGAGGAGCGAGAATGTAGTCGATCGAACCACCACTTGCGAGGTGTATTCCCTCAAGAATGTGGGTCTTTCCTGATCCATTTCTCCCGATGATTGATGTATGCTGAGTAATTCAAAAAATATGATCTCGCTGTCCTCTGAATCCGCATGTATGAAAGCTCGTAATCATAATGAGGACTATATGGAGAATCTGTACAAAGGCAAAACGAGCCAATAAGAGAAAGTTGACAAATATGAAAAATATTTAAATAATCCTTCTTATATAATCAGTTGATCTGGTGGATCAAAAAAACCCCCATTTGAACGAGGGTTTTTTTGGTTTCAAATAGAGATTATTTCTTCCCAGTGATATCGATAAGGAGAGGAGAGGCAATACAGATCGAAGAGTAAGTACCGACGACTGTACCGAAGAGGAGTGCGAGGGTGAATCCCTTCAGGCTCTCAGGTCCGAAGAGGAACATGGCGAGGACGACGATGAAGATGGTGAGTGACGTGAAGAGGGAACGACGGAGCGTATCATGGATCGCCTTGTCGATCATCTCAGCAAAATGAAGCTTCTTGTTCACGGCTTCATGAAGGGTTGATCGGATACGATCCATCACGACGATGGTATCATTGATCGAGTATCCGAGGATCGTGAGCATAGCCGTGAGGAGGAAGGTGTCGATCTTGAACTGTGGGAAGAAGTATGAGGCGATCACATAGAGCCCAAAAGCTATGAGAACATCATGGATGAGTGAAACTCCAGTCACGAGGGCAAATGGCCAGCTCGAAATCCCCTGGATGGATCCACGGAATGCCCACTGGATATAGAGTGAAATCGCGAGGATAGCGAGAGCGAGTGTAATATAGGCTGATTTCTTGATGTAGGCACCGAAGGATTCTCCAATATTCACATAGCGTGATTGTGTAATCTTTGCACCCTGGAAGGTTGCGAGATTCGTTCGGAGTTTTTCGACAAATGATGTCTTCAGTTTCTCCAGATCTGCTTCACTCACACCCTCAATCGTATTGACTCCAGCTTCTACAACGAATGATGAAGAACCAGCAATCCCATAGACGGCAATATCATTGATAATTGATTGTTTTCCAGAAACAATCTCTTTTTTCAATGTTTCTGCATATTCTCGAGCTGCTTTCTGGGCACTCAGAGAATCTGTACCATTGGTTGTATATTCTATCTGGATTCCTCCCGTCATATCGATACCGAGATTGAGCTTCAATACAAATGGCGCAATCAGTGAAACTACTGAGAGAACGATAGCAACGATATAAAATGTGAACCGATTTTTGGTAAAAGAGAACATGAAAGTGAAGTATAAAGTATAAAGTATAAAGTATACAGTACAGCCCTTTCGGGCAGTAAAAAATACTTACAAAAATTTCCAACCATTTATACGATGAAGAATATAAAAGTCAAAAGAAACCTCAGTAAATACCTTGCAGATTCTTCTCTCTTAGGCTATAATCATTTCATTCTGATTTGTTTCTTTTTCCTTTCCTCATGCAGTACAAGATTCCCATCCAGATCGAAAATGAAGATACGATTGTCGCAGGGTTTTCATTGCGTCAACTCGCGATCATGATGCTCTGGGGTGGGATGGCATATGGTGTTTTTCAGAAACTTGCGACGGTAATTGGAGCGACACTTGCGATGATTATAGGTATCATTATTTGACTTATTGGTATTGTGATCGCAATGATCAAGATTGCCGAGATGACATTTCTCCCTGTTGTTCTCAGTACAATCAGACTCTCACTCAATTCCAAGTCACGTATCTGGTCTGTCGGAACAGATAGTTATAGCGATCTTGAAGTTGGCTATGTCACACTTGCTGCTCAGAAGGCCCAAGCAGAAAGCAATATATCGCTCGAAACTCGTATGAATGAAGACGATCAAGTAAATGAAAAAATCCTCAAACTCTAATTTCTCCTATGTCTGATAGCTCATCTCAATCCGTACGAACTGGGAAAAAACCGCAAAAAGACTCAAGTACCCAACGATATTTGCCATTTTCAGAGATTCGTGACAATGTCATCCTCATGAAGGATGGTTCTTCTCGTATGGTGTTGAAAGTCCATGCTATGAACTTCAATCTGAAGAGTACTGAAGAACAGGATGCGATCCTCATCTCCTATCAGCGATTTCTCAACTCGATCAATTTTCCGATCCAGATTATTATCCGTTCACTGAAGGTCGATATCGAGTCCTATATCAACCGTCTGAAAAATCTCGCCCTCAAGCAACAGAACTCGCTCCTTCAAGAACAGACCTACAAATATATCGACTTCCTCATGAACCTGGTCGATCTCGCTCAAATCATGAAGAAGGAGTTCTATATCATCGTTCCCTTCGACTATGAGAACAATGAGAGTGTGAAGACATCCAATATGTTCTGACTCTTTCGTTCCTTCTGGTCTGCACTCTCTCAGGAAGAATCGGTTGCAGATATCCGCTCCAATCGTGTCCGACTCGAACAACTGAAGAAGTGAAACTTCGAACGAATCTCAACCATCAAGACGAGTCTCGAATCGATCGGACTCAAGGCAGAACCGCTCGGCAAGGAAGACCTTATCAAGCTCATCTATAACTACTACAATCCGAGACTACGAACCGAGAATAATCTCAAGTCAGAAACCGAGAATCTGAATCTGGGATAAAAATACATTTTAAGACAATTTTTACTTTTTTGTATAGCTGCAACCACCAGGTCAGCATTCAACAATAAAAATATTTCACCTTCCATCGGAAAGTTTATTCACTTGGTTATCTGGAAGATTTAAAATTTCCTTCTCTGATAAACCCTTCAATTTACGTGGATCAACTCAAGGAAAATACTTTAACTCTCATGAAGTAGGGATTTCCAAGATGTACATTCAAGAATTATCATAAAGAGCATAAATTATATCAGATTCAAAGCAATTTTTCCTTCATGAAAACTTTATTTTTTGCTTTATACCAGATACAAAAAATTTTCAATCAACTTCTAATCAGTTGATACAGGAATAAGATTTTATAATTGATTTTTTGTTTACTTTTGTAAGAGGTGGAATCTTACCTGAATTATCATACTGTGAAGCATAATAAAGTAATCAACTCATAGTAAAATAGCCAGACTTATTTTTAATAAGTCTAAAGTCATTATTCCATTTATCAATTACTTCCTCATCACCATTTACCACATACCTATAGAGTAACCCATTTTTAACGTATAATGCTGTTTTCTCGAATCATCACCCTAGTATTATAGGATGATCCACAGTTGGTACTATTTTTTCCCCATAATATTGTTTCTCATTAGTTTCATTGAATATTTTTGATAAATCTACACTTCATGTCGCAACTTGTTCTATTTTATTAATAGAGTCGTTTTTATATTGTTGAGTATTTCAATAGAGAATTGAGGGTACTAAAACGAACAATAGTACTGTAATTAAAGTCTTTTTCATTGGATTACTAAAGAGTAGTTAAGAATACTTTCGATTTTTCTAGAAAGGAATATCCTCAATGGTGATATCTTCCTCGGGTTTTGGTCTTGCCTTATGTGATTTTTCGACTTCTTGTGGAGCGCTGTCAGCTATAGCAGTATATCCACCTCCATGCTCATCACGTCCAGCTGGGGAGGAGAGGAGGATGACATTTTCTGCGACGATCTCAGTCTTGTACCGCTTCACTCACGCCGTATCATCCCAGCTTCGAGTCTTCAGGTATC
Source organism: Candidatus Altimarinota bacterium (assembly GCA_043778965.1). GTDB lineage: Bacteria > Patescibacteriota > Gracilibacteria > BD1-5 > UBA2023 > JAGOMW01. The sequence continues at coordinate 6,411 of JAYWFD010000005.1, read as the reverse complement.
CTTCGACATAGACTTTTTTGCCTTTATGCATGTACTGTTCTGCGATGTCTGCGAGTCCGCGCCAAGCGACACAATTATGGAATTCAGTATCTTCTTGCATCATGCCACTCGCATCCTTCCATCGGCGATTCGTAGCGACAGAGAAGGTAGCAACTTTTTGACCATTTGGTGTCTCTCGGACTTCCGGTTCAGCAGTCAGATTCCCAATAATCTGAACCTTATTCAAGGAATTACTCATAGATGAAAATTTAGAAATAAGTTCTGAAATGATATGATTTTTTTGAAAATGTACAAGAGAATTTTCCCTTGATTCTTCACCATTCTATTTCAAAAAATAAATTGCAAAAGAGAAAAGAGATTTATGCTCACTTTTCATGGCAAAATTTGCTTCTTGTCGGCAATTCCCATAGAATGGAACTGCATATCATGCAACTCCTATGGCACCGAAAATCAAACGAAAGAAAGTCCTCATCATGACCGCTTCTGGCGCATATAATCTTGGTGATGAGATTATCCTTGCAGAAGAGCTCAAATTCCTCCAAAATCACTATGGCGATATGGCAGAATTCACGGTATTCACCTATGACAAGAAAAGTGCTCTTGTCTATGATCCGAATGTACGATTTATGTCCTATTTTCCGAACGATTTTTTTAGCCATGTTTTCAAGAATATTTGGTATTTTTTCCAAAATATCTGGATTATCTATCGTGCCGATATTATGATCATCTGAGGTGGCGGACTCCTCTTCGACAATGAGCCGGACATGAGCTTCGATATGCTCATCTGGCAGTGGTATTTTCGTACCAAAATTGCCCGTGTAGCTGGGACAGCGATTGTCTACCTCGGCATCAGTCTTGAAATCAAGATTACCAAGAATAAGATGAAGCTCGGAAAGATTTTTAAACGAGGAGACTTCATTATTTTGCGTGATGGAAAAAGTTATGGTATCATGGAAGCACTCGAGATTCCATGCTCGATGATTCCTGACATTGCTTTCCTCTACCAGCCACAGAAACTCGAGAAACTCCCTGAGAAAAAACGAGTGGGCATCTCTGTTCGTGGAGGATTTCTTGGAGATACCGAGGTGGTTATCACAGAAATCTACGCCTACCTCGAACGTATGGGGTATGATCCAGTATTTCTCATCCATACCGCTGCAGGTGATGAAGGACAGAACGATTCGCTCTTTATCAAACGGATCATGATGGGAAAAACCTACAATGTCACTGGAACCATCGAACAGACACTGAAGGTATATCCATCACTCTATGCTGTTGTCGGGATGCGATTCCACTCATGAGTCTTTGCTTGTATCCATGATATTCCATTTCTCATGATCTCGTATTGACCCAAGACAGATGAACTCATCAAGCTTCTCGAATTCGAAGAGTTCGTGATCCGTCCAGAGGCTCTCAATATGGAACGATTTGTCGCTCTCTGGAAACACCTCGAAGATAATTATGAATCTCGCAAAGCGCATATGATTGGAAAACATGCTCAGATTCGACAAGATCTCTTTACTAAACTCGAAACCCTCTAATCTACTTTTCTATGAATTTCCAGGATCTTATAAAGAAAGCATCTCCCTACCTCGAAAAAATGAATCCTTACGTTGATAAGGCGAAGGAATATACGGGGAAGGCTCTTGACTTCACCCAGAAGCAACTCCAGAATACACCGATAGTACTGAAGAATGTTACTGAATATGAAGGAGTCCTTGCTCTCTCGAAGCGACTTATCTTGATCGGATATGATGAGAATGATGCGGTCACCGAAGATATCACTCTCCGACTCCCTGTCTGGTCGACACTTGCCTGGTCCGATAATGCGGCCCTCAAGTGTATTGCAGTGGGAAATACAGCAGAACTTGCGAATCATCTGAATATAAAAAGCCCTGTTGATATGCGAGTCTACTATGGCGGAAGAGAAATGTTTCGATTCACTGATATCATTGCGGTCAAAAATTGGTGGGCAGATCGATGCTATATTGACGAGGCTCAATCATCAGAACTCTCTGCTGATGCGGAATCTCCTACTCCTGAAAATACAAACAAATCTTAATTCCTTCATATGATCACTATCAACCCCCTGGATTTCCTCTTTCTCGTTCTCGCATTCGTCACGCTTCCTATAGGCATCCTCCTCTCGATGATCCTCTGGAGGATGTATCGTATGCTCGATCGAGTCGAACGACTGCTTGACTTCGGACTCAAGATCACCAATATTATTTCGAATGTAGATAAGATTCCGATGATGATCCTCGAGAAATTCCTCGGAAAGTAGGGGAAAGATATGAGGACGGAGGAAATAGTTTTTTGATTGGAAAGGAGTCAGAAATAATAACAGGAATCAGCATTGAGCTCCTGTTATTTTTGAGGTATTACACTATCATTTCTATTGTTCAGAAGGGAGATATAGGGAGAAGTCATAATTTCACTTATAGTCCATTGTACGGTATACTACTCGTATATCAATCTTTATCACTGTCATCTGTCATGCTGAGGTATGAAGCATCTGCTCTAAAAAGCAGGACAGATTCTTCGCTTCTCTCAGAATGACAAAAACTGCTCTGAATCAATCAGTTTACTATACATGGAGATAAATCATCTCCCCTATCCCTCAGAGGGATGAATTCATTCTACTTCTTCATGTTCTTGAACAATGGCTCAGAGAAATATTGCTTCAACAACTTTTCCTCGGGCAATTTCCTGATCAGGAAGGAGTTCAATATTGGTCTCATTGCAGAGGAGGTAGTTCTCAGTCCAGCCGGAGAAATGGTTGGTTGGTGGGTGAGTAGGTTGGTGGGTGAGTAGGTTGGTAGGAGTATCTCAAACCGGAGTTTGTACTTTTTCGATAAGCACCTGAACTTTTTTCCCTCTCATGTTCTCAGCAAAGTCGAGAAATTGCACTTCACCGATTCGCATGAGTTCCTTGAGTCGTTTCTGGGCGATATGATTCGGAATCTGGTCGGGAAAGTTCCCAGCAGGGACATGATAGTGATCGAGGTGGGCTGAGAAAGGGAAGGCATGGAGTTGGGTGATCTGGAAGTCCTTCACGAGATTCATCGTATCGAGAAAGTCCTCATCTCTCTCACCTGGGAATCCGACGATGAGATCAGCACCGATATTGACTGTCATCCCATCTGTACGTTCAATATTTCTGATTTTCCCGAGCACTGTCCGTACCTGTTCGCCATCATAGTGTCGATTCATCGACTTCAATATCTTCGAAGATCCTGATTGGATTGAGAGATGGATATATGCGTTGATTCGAGGATGACGAAAGAGTTGAATCAGTCGATCCGTGACGAATTCCACCCCGAGTGAGGAGATACGCAAACGCTCGAGAGAAGTCTCTCTGAGCACAGCTTCGATGAGCTCGACGAACTGTGATTCCTCATAGTTATTCGATGTGGATGATCACCATGCACCGAGATTGATCCCAGTGAAGACGACTTCTTTGCCACCACCGTCGACAAATGTACGAATCTCCTCAATAATCTCCTCCATCGGGCGCCACTTGTGTCGACCGCGAGCCTGGACAGTCAGACAAAAGGTACAGAAGTTATCGCACCCAGTCTGGATCACCATGTACTTTCGCGTGAAGAGTTCCTTTCCAGCGATTTTCCTGAGGGATCTGATCTTGGTCTGCATGATCTGTTTCCTCTCTTCGGGCGTCACCATATAATCATCCGGATCTTCTGGAAGTATCTCAATCTGATTCTGAAATATTGCAAGTTCACTATACACTTCGAAAAATTGTGGATCGACACTGCCATCTCGGATATTACCACATCATGAGAGGTAGAGTTTCTCTCCATTTTTCAGTTCTGGGAGTTTTTTCTGGGCATGTTTGACCCACTTCGCCTTCGCCTTGTCGGTCACGACACAGGATGCGATGAAATACCCTTTTTTCTCCGATAGATGAGGGTGAACGAGCCATTTTTCCGCGAAGTATTTGTTCGTCTTGCAGCCGAAAACCTTGTATTGCATAGGAGAAATATAGGGAAAGTACGAAAAAATACAAAAAATATTCTCTTCTTGAATTTCTCGTATGAAACTATACACTTTCCTCTACTGAAATAAGTTTTTTATCAGAAGTAAGAGATTTCTACCCACAAGGGGTATACTGACTATCGACTTCTCCCGAGTACTCGGGATTCGTTCGAAATGACACTTTTTTTTAATGTTTCCCCATTACAAGCTAACATATGTATTCTCTTTCCCTCATCGTTGCGCTCATCCCGATTTTCTTCTCGCATATTCTTTCCCGATTTGGCATTTTTTTTATGGAGGGGAGTTCATTCGAACGAGTGAAGGTTTACCTCTTTCTCATTCTAATCTGTGCCGCTTTCATAGAAATGGTTGTCTTCTCCTTTGAGGAAGTTGTAGCTTTTTTTCAAAAGAATTACCCTATTGTTCTCACACTTTTTTTCTTACCTATACTCTTTCAATTCATCCGATGAGGTGTTTTAGATCCACTTTTTTTCTGGTGATCTGCAGAGAAACACCATGGATATTTCTTTTTTGCTGGACTGATTATCCTCACCTCTCTTGTCTCTATTCTCACTCAATGAGATCATAATCGTCTTATAGTTATCTCTCTCTTCTCGGCGATCATTGTCGCTGGAGTGGCGATCCTCGAATATTTGGGATTCTCCTTTTTTTGCTCGCCGAACTGATCCTGATGACTCGTCTGTGGGACGAGTAGTAGTGTCTCATGGGAATTCGGACGCACGATCGCCACACTCGGAAATCCGAACTATGTCGCAGGATACCTCCTCATCCATCTTCCCCTCCTCCCACGTGTTCGCCAGCCTGAGCGCAGTGTGATGCTCGGACTCCTCGTCATAGCATTGATCACCACGGGAAGTTTTGCTGGCATCGCTTTCGCAGTATGATATGGGATATTTCTTCTTCTAAGAAAGTATGAGCATGGTATTTCGATATTTATGGGGTTAGTAATTGTTCTTAGCATTTTTCTCATCACCCTGGTTCCACATACCAAATTCCTCTCCCTCGAGAGTCGGGGTGTACTCATGGTCGAGACGATGAAGCTTGCCACTGAGCATCCTATCAGCCTCCTCGTTGGTGCTGGTCCAGATAGTCTCATTCAGACATTTTCCACGCAACGATCCGACCGTATCAATGCCTATTTCCCATCGGATATGGCGATCGACTCTTCGCACAACGTGATCATCGATTTTCTCTACAGCTATGGCATACTCCTCACTTTCGGACTTGGTATACTCTTCTTCAGACGATTCAGTACTCTCGACAGTACGTATCGACACATCATCACCCTCTCACTTCTTTTTTTCTCCCTCAATGTCATCGTCATCGCACCCATTATCGTCACCCTCTTCGCCCTGGCAAGTCCTCCTCGAGTCCCTACCGAATAATCTGACAATCAAAGTCACCCCTCGAGCCCGTCGGATAGAATATGTCTGACAGATGACTGATGGCGCACTGAAGATCCGACTCAAGGCAGTTCCTGAAGATGGAGAAGCAAATAGAGAACTGCTCGCATTCCTCGATGAAGAAACAGGATCGATATGGGAAATCGTGGCTGGATGGGCGAGTACGAGGAAAGAGGTCAAGAGAATAAATTGACTTATCTAATATAGATTGACTTATATAAAAAGCTCATACAATGAATGTATTGTAAAATTATTTTAAATGTGAAAATTAGCTCTTAACAATTTATGATGCAGAGATTTTGATACTAGTATTCCAAAATGAGAGAGAAAAGCACATGAGAAAAGATTGGGAAGGGAAAAAAGATTTTGACAAAAATGTAATGCAGCACAAAGAATACGAGGTACCAAAAGAGAGGTTCAACTAAGACTAGAAATGGATTCATTAAGACCATTTACTCCGTGAACACGATTTATCACACGGGATGATGGAGAATCAGCTGGTGAAATACTGACAGTTTGGGAAGTTGTTCGACAGGAATGAGGAGCATTATTACTTCGAACAGTGTACGAGGAATGTGTATGACTCTATGATGATACAAAGGAAAATATTTACCGATTCGATGTACAGTGGCTACGAGAAAATATCATTGCGATAGCAAGATCGGATCTAACATGAATTCTTGATCTTTTACCATATGACAGTTGAGCAACTTCTGATAAAAAGAATACCTGAAATATTACTCTTCAATGAATGAATACTCTCATGGTAAGTTCGCAATGTATTCCTCGACGTCACGCCATTTCTGTGGCGGCATTAGCTTCACTTTTTCTTCAGACGGATCATTCATCCGATATTCTTGAGAATACTTCTAGTAAAATAAAAATACGGTGATTTTGATATGAAAAGAGATATTCTTACAAAAATAACACACTTTATCCTGGTCCTTATATTACTCTAGGTGAGTGATTTTGGATTTCCCAAAAATATGAA
>JAYWFD010000004.1:0-7556 GCA_043778965.1 Candidatus Altimarinota bacterium | reverse complement strand
CCATGCTTAAAGTCGCCTGACCCCAATCCCTCAGCGGAACTGTAAAAATTTCTGGATCGAAAAATGCTGCACTTCCACTTATTGCTTGTGGATTATTTTTTGAGACATTTACTCTTCATAATGTCCCAAAAATCGGAGATGTGCTCACATTTCTTGCTATTATCGAATCTCTTGGAGTGATGGTAACCTGGAACTGAAGTACGATACATCTCGATAGCACGAAAATGTCGATCCATGGACTCGATCGTGATAAAATCAAAAAAATCCGTGTCGGGATATTCCTCTTTCCTGCACTTCTTGCACGATTCTGAGGACTCGAAATCCCCTATCCAGGAGGATGCAATATCTGAAAACGCCCCATCGATGAGCATCTGAGTGCTTTTGCCACATATGGATATGAGAATATGGGTGAAGGCGAAAATATCGCATTTCAAGGTTCAGACAACAAAAAAGATATCACTATACGAGCCAATTTTGCCGTAACCGCTACCGAGAATATCCTCATGATGGCAGCATTCCGCCGATGAAAAACCACTATAGAACTCGCCGCCATCGAACCACATGTCATGAATCTCATAGGATTTCTCCAGTCACTCTGAGTCCCTATAGAGATCGACTATAAGCACAATATCACAATCCACGGATCGGAGATCGACCGAAGTCATGCTGAAGCCACAGTGATACATGACTACATAGAAAGTGGGACTTTCGTCGTACTGTGAGCCTTGACGGCTGAGCCATCTATCCGTATCGAATGAGCGCGAGTACAAGATCTGACTGCATTTCTCGGAAAATGTAAGGATGCCGGGGTACGATTTGACACTCCAGATAATGATACGATCATCGTCTACAATTCTCGAAGTAGTCTCCGTCCGACCAATCTTCAAACAGGGGTTTTTCCAGGATTTCCGACAGATCTCCAGTCTCCCTTCGCACTCCTTCTTACACAAGCAGAATGAATCTCCCGTATCCATGAAGTACTCTTTGAAGGGAGGCTGAACTGGCTCATCGAAATAGAGAAAATGAAAGGCCATATCGCAATCATGAATCCGCATGAAGCTATGGTATTCGGGCGTACTCATCTGAAAGGGACGACTGTATCGAGCTGGGATCTGCGAGCCTGAGTGACGATGATACTCGCGGGTATGATCGCGCGGGGAGATACGACCATCACTAATGTCGAATATATAGAACGTGGTTATGAGGATATCGTAGGAAAGATAGAGAAACTTGGTGGTATTATTGAGATTATTTAATTTTAGATTATGTGAATATGAGATCTCATGCCATCAGGAGGATATCGACCGAAAAAACCTCTTACCAAAGCCCAACTGAAGAAAATGCGGCAATCCTATGCAAAAGCTGAAGATATCAGTAAAAGCGTAAAGGAACTCGAGGAGAAAGAACAAACTCTCACACAATGAGAGACAGAAAATCTTCTCAATCTTCTCTAGGATTGATCTGCAAAACTATAAGAAATGAATTCCGAAAGGTGAATAATCTCGACATTATTCACCTTTTTGATATACTTCCGCCGTATTTTTGTGGTAATCTTACTATTTTTCATTCAAATTTATGTCCATACTCATTTCTGGATCTGTCGCCTTTGATACTATCATCCAAACTGTAGGAGATTTCCGCTCACAAGATGCAGCCCCGAATCACGATCTTCATCTTTCACTCTTTTCGCCTATGATACGAAAAGAGTATGGTGGTACTGCTGCCAATATCGCTTACTCACTCACGCTTCTCGGAAATACCCCTCATATCATCGCTTCTGTCGGGGAAGATGCTGAGGATTATATTCTGCGCATGCAAGAGATGGGTATTCATACAGAGCTCATCCAGACGGTACCAGGAAGCTACTGTCCACAAGCTTATATCATCCGTGATGAAGGAAATGGCCAGATAAATACCTTTCATCCTGGTGCTATGAGTGCATCATGAGAACTCACTCATGGAAATATAGATTTTGATTTTGCTATCGTCGCTCCTGATTCGAAAGAATGAATGATTCGTCGAATCAATGAATGTACGAATAGGGGAATTTTTACGATTTTCGACCCAGGGCAAGCCATGGGGATATTCACAGGCGAAGAACTCAAGGATATGGTCGCAAAATCAGATATCTCTATCATGAATGAACCTGAAAGGGCTCAATTCGAGACAATGACGAGTGAAGACTTCGTCCATATTTCAGAAGCAAATGGACACACTGCTATCGTCACTCTTGCCGAAAAAGGAGCAGAAATCAGATCTAATGGATCAGGAATCACTATTCCAGCAATATATGTCGATACGATTGTCGATGCTACTGGATGTGGAGATGCATTCCGTTCTGGACTCCTTCTTGGACTTTCCCATGGCTGGAATATCGAAAAATGTGTGAAACTCGGAAATATCCTCGGTGGAATCAAGATCAGTTTTATGGGATGACAAAATCATACGCTTGATACCAAAAATATCGATACCCTAGGAGAAAAAGAGTTTGGCGAAAAATTCTTTGATTAATATCCTTTTTTTTATACACTTCAGGCGTTCTATTTTTTCAAAATTATTATTATGGACTATAAAGTGGCAGATATGGGGCTTGCTCCATGGGGACGCAAAGAGCTCCTGATCGCAGAAACAGAAATGCCTGGACTTATGGCACTTCGTGCTGAATATGGGAAATCAAAACCACTTACCGGCGCTCGCATCGCTGGATCACTTCATATGACGATCCAGACAGGAGTCCTCATCGAGACTCTCAAAGAACTTGGTGCAGATGTACGCTGGGTGAGCTGTAATATATTTTCGACACAAGATCACGCTGCTGCGGCAATCGTAGAAACTGGAACTCCGGTATTTGCCTATAAAGGAGAATCTCTCGAAGAATATTGGGACTATACTCATAGACTTTTCGAATGGTCAGATGGTGGTACTCCGAACATGATCCTCGATGATGGCGGAGATGCTACTCTCCTTGTTATTCTCGGAAGTGAAGCAGAGAAAGATATTTCAGTACTCTCGAATCCGACATGTGAAGAAGAAACAGTACTTTTTGCATCGATCAAAAAACGTCTTGAGACCAATCCGACATTTTACTCAAATATCAAGAAGAATATCAAGTGAGTCTCTGAAGAGACGACGACATGAGTACACAGACTCTATCAAATGTTGGAAAATGGAAGACTTCCTTGGCCCGCGATCAATGTCAATGACTCCGTCACAAAAACAAAATTCGATAACCTCTATGGTTGCCGTGAATCGATCATCGATGGAATCAAGCGAGCTACCGATGTGATGATTGCTGGTAAGATCGTCGTTATCTGTGGATATGGTGATGTGGGCAAGGGTTGTGCTGCAGCATTCCGTGGGATGGGCGCTACCGTATGGGTGACAGAGATCGATCCTATATGTGCACTTCAGGCAGCTATGGAAGGATATCGTGTCATCACTATGGATAGCGTCTGTGATAAGGCAGATATATTTGTCACAGCGACAGGAAACAAGGATATCATCACCCATGATCATATGGTGAAGATGCGCGATGAAGCGATCGTCTGTAATATCGGACATTTTGATTCTGAGATCGATGTTGTCAGTATGCGAAAGTATACTTGGGAGAATATCAAACCTCAAGTAGATCATATCATCCTTCCAAGCGGGAATAAGATAATCCTCCTTGCCGAGGGTCGTCTCGTGAATCTTGGGTGTGCTACAGGTCATCCATCATTTGTCATGTCGACGAGTTTCGCGAATCAGACTCTCGCACAGATAGAACTCTGGACAAAAACTGAAGAGTATCCAGTCGGAGTATATATACTTCCAAAACATCTCGATGAGAAAGTTGCTCGACTCCATCTAAAGCGTATCGGCGCTGAGCTTACAGTACTTTCTGATGAACAATCGAAATATATCAATGTTCCAGAGACTGGTCCATACAAACCAAATCACTACAGATACTAGCCTATCTCACAAAAAACCAGAAGCAAAAAGCTTCTGGTTTTTATTTTTTCATCCACTCACGATTTTCTATATATTTATGAGCTCACCAGGCGATCATAAGAGAGAGAAAAAGTACTAAAATACTAAATATCGACCAATTATAAAATCATAATTGTACATCAGTAAAAATATATCTTCGAAGTATGACGATCATAAGAACATGGAAGACATAGAGTGTATATGAGATCTGAGCGATAAAAGAAAGGAATATATTATCAAGAAGCCTCCCAAGATATCGTGAGTACGGAAGGCTGAGTATGAGTCATATAATCCCTACCATAGTAAGAGGAAAGTGGTACGGGCCATGTGGCCACGAATATTCCCAATCTCACGATGAACGAATCTGCCAGAGGAAATATCCAAGAGAGAAGAATGAGAGTATTCCAAGGAAATCAAAAATGAGTTTTTTCTCAAATTTCTTTCGTTTCATCCATTCGATCACACCACCAAGTATAGCTCCCATAAGAAAATGGAGTCCAAAAAGAAATGGATTATACGTCGGGAACCACTCTCCTGCTACTCAGGAAATATGTGACCACGGAAGTGAAATCCAGAAAAAATGCATTCCTAGGAGACTCACTCAAGTTAAAAAAGAGGCTCCTACTATATGCCATATTTTTCTGAGTTTGATGATATATGCCATAATAAGAGAGATACCTATCCACCCAAGCATATCATAAGCAATAAACCAAAGTGGTCCGTTCTCATCTACTGGAAAGAATGTCTCGGGAGAAATCCAAGAAAGAAAAGTAAATCCAGAAAGAAGTCGGATAAATCCTTCAAAAGTCCAACCATTCCAAAAAATGACGAGAAGAAATGTGAGAATAAGAGAAAGATAATATACGGGTGCGATACGGAAAAATCTCTCACAAAGCGAAGGAAAGAATTTCGGTACTGAAGCACTCGTATTCCATGTCTTCCAGTAGGAGAGTGATCGGAAAAATCCAGAAAACACGAAAAATATACTCACGACAAATACGAGATGTTCTGTAAATTGGTAGAAATCCCAAGAAAACTCGGAAAGTCCTAGAGTATTTCTATGTTGACTCAGATGATAGAAAACGACGATGAGAGTCGCAAGTCCGCGAAGTCAGGTGAGTCAGGAGAGTTTCATATATTTCGAGTATACAAAAAATCTTGGCAAAATAAAATAATTTTGATTCTCGACTTTTTTCCTCTTTTTCATAAAATCTCTTTATGCAAAAATCTTTCTCAGATATAATCGCCTCGCTCAATGCGAAACAACTCGAAGCCGTCGAGACGATCTACTGACCTGTGCTTGTCATCGCCTGACCAGGAAGTGGGAAGACTCAGTTACTATCGGCTCGTATAGCGAATATCCTCCAGACGACTGACTACCTCCCTTCGAATATCCTTTGCCTCACCTTCACCGAAAATGCTGCAAAAAATATGCGAGAACGTCTCTCTTCGATGATCGGACAAGATGCCTATAGAGTAGCGATCCATACATTCCATAGCTTCGGAAGTGAAGTCCTCAATCGATATAGATATCTTACGAAAGAATACAACGATGCTAAACCTGTCGATACGATAGAGTCATCTCGTATCCTCGATACTCTCCTCGAGAAGCTCCCATGGGACTCCCCCTATAAGCCAGGATACCGAGCAAGCGATACGATCAAGGAGGTGAGATGAACGATAGATAATCTCAAAAAATGAGGCATCACCCCAAATTATTATCGAGCGATACTCGAGCTCAATAAATGTGATATCGAGAAGATAAATCCCCTAGTATCACAATACTGGTGAGCTATAGATAAGCTTGGACAAAAGAAAGAAGACAAAGAAAAAAAGATAGCACTCTTCGAAGAATTTACAGATATGATTCGAAAATTGTCCGAATTAGAAAAGAATATCGGAAATTATGAACGATTCATATCGCTCAGCATCCGAAGTCTCGATGAAGCCTGGGAAGACTCCCAGTGAGATGGCAGTACAAAATTCATGAATGCATGGCGTGATACTTGGACTGTCAAAAATTATAAGAATATACGTGAGCTCAAGGAAACGAGTAAAATAGAGAAACAGCTTGCCCTTGCTGATATCTTCGAAGCCTATCAGCAAATTCTGAAAGAACGAGGGCTGATCGACTTCTCTGATATGATACTTGAAGCGATATGACTGATCGAATCCAATGATATCGTCAGCATGAGTCTTGCAGAGCAATATCAGTTTATCATGATCGATGAATTCCAAGATACCAATGAAGCACAGATGCGACTTATCAATGGGATACTCTCTGTTAATACTGAGAATCCCAATATCTTCGCCGTCGGTGATGACGATCAGTCGATCTATAAATTTCAGTGAGCCAATACGAAAAATATTCGAGACTTTCATGACAACTATACTGACACCAAACTCATCATACTTGAGCAAAATTATCGCTCCAAAGAGGAAATTATTTCCATAAGTCGTACAGTTATAAAATCAGAATTGAACGATATAGGCAATATTTTCGAATGAGCAGTAAAAAAATTCGAATCTGTCCGTGGAGAATGATGAAGCATCGAGAAGAAAAAATTCAAAAATGAGCTTGAAGAAATTTCTTGGATCGTCGATGATATTTCAGAGAAAATCAAAAATGGAACCAATCCAAATGAAATCGCCGTCATCACGAAGAAAAATAAAACTCTCGAAATTCTTGCCAAATGACTTCTTGAAAAAGGAATTGGGGTGAATTTGTCCAAAAATGAATCCATATTTGATAATGATCTCATCATTCTCATCGTCAACATACTCAGACTTCTTTCATCTCTAGAATGATCCTATCAAGATGAGGCCAAAGAACTCCTCGTCAGCATACTTTCACATCCCTGTTTTAAGATCAATCGACTCACTCTCTGGGAAATATCAAAAAGTATCTACCACTCTCGCAAAGAGACCACTCGCTCATGGATCGAGACCCTCTCTATACATGAGGATACAGCTCTCAAAAATATAGCGAACTTCTTCAAAGAACTCTCGCTCCGTGCTTATAATGAGCGACTTGAGGATGTCATCGACACTATCACTGGAGCCAACCATCTCTCCCTTCCTGATGACTATGACGAAAAATGAAATACAAATCCTCTACAAATAGATATATTCGGAGAAAAATCTGACTTTATATCTCCTCTCTATACTTACTATTTCGCACAATTATCGAATAATATTTGATCAAATATACTCTATACTCGACACCTTGCGAATATGCGAGCATTCATAGAGTGAGTGAGAAGCTATAAAAATGGGAAAAATTTCCTTTCTCTCGCTCATGTAATAGAACTCCTCGATCTGATCGAGAAATACGATCTCGATATCGAAGTCGCTCAAAGTATCGGTGATGAGAAAAACACGGTCAATCTCATCACGGTCTATAAAGCAAAGTGACTGGAATGGTCACATGTCTACATTCCATGTGTGACTCAGAGTGAGTACCGCATGGGAAAATTCGGAGGATCTCCCCTTCCGAAAAATCTGCCCCTCGAAGCTGAGAAAGACAATGATGAAGATATCGAACGACTCATCTATACTGCATTCACCCGAGCAAAGGACTCGCTCAC
>JAYWFD010000003.1:0-2846 GCA_043778965.1 Candidatus Altimarinota bacterium | reverse complement strand
TTTCTCGTACTCCTTGTGTGGCTATCCGTCGAGCATGAGTCATCATGGTATCGAGCTGTAATCCAGACTACAATGATACAGGTGGTGGTACTACAGGTTCACGCAATAGTGTCGCAGTATCAGCAACATTCACTCTGATAGCAGGGCAGACAGTCGACATCACGACCTTTACCGATACGAATCCTACTGCTGGTACTGTACCTACATTCTCTACAGGGGCAGGATCGAACTATCTCGTCATCAAGAGAGTAGGGAATGCTCCACTTGTAACTTCTGATAGTCGCCTAAAGAAAAATATAGAATCATTTACATGAGGACTTGATGATATCCTCGGCATCAATACTGTAGCATTCGAGTATAATGGTATGTCGAAAAATGCTCTCAATGATGGCACAAAACATATCGGTATCATCGCCCAAGAAGTCCAATCCGGGTCTCTCGGGAAGTGGGCGATCTCGACAGGACCAGATGGATACCTTCGGTATGATCCAAATGCGGTACTCTACTCACTTGTGAACTCGATAAAAGAACTTGATAAAAAGAAGGCAAATAATAGTGGATCAGGATTGATCCAAGAGGATAGTATGGTCAATACTCTCTCTTCAGATATTGCGAATGTAAATATGACCTTAGCCGACCTCTCTACTCAGATTGCTATCCTTTCCGGAGCACTCAGTATATCGAATGCACAGATCGCAGTACTAGAGGCTTCACATGTTGTCATCTGAACTAGTAGTGGTAATACCAATACGATCACCCCAGTAGATTCGACTAATATTTCTTCCGAGGACCGTACAGCTCTCGATATGATTCTTGGTACAGCAGAAAATATTGTTATTCAAGGGAAGGCTATTTTTCTTGAAGCAGTGACATTCACTCAGACAGTTATTTTTGAGAAGGCTGTCATATTCCGATCACTCGTTACATTCGAAGATCGCGTCATATTCGGAGATAGAGATATGGGTGGAAATATCCGCATAAATGCAGGACAAATGGTAGCACATGTGCTATTCGATCGTCCATACACTGAGTCTCCAGTCGTTACTATTTCTCCTGTAGATCACTATATCATAGGAAAAGTGACGAATCTCTCCCGATTTGGATTTGATATCGAGATATGATCTACAGTTCCTGTATGACTGAGATTTAACTGGCTTGCAGTCCTCGTGAAGTGAGGCGTACCGAATCATCCAAGCGAAATACTAGTACATCCAGAACCTCCACCAGTTCCACCAGTACCTCCAGTCGAAGATATACCGGTAGTATCATGAGAATGAGATATTTCTACTAATGTTCCAGTAATTACATCACCAGATGAACCTCCTATTGAGGTAGCTTCCTGAGTAAATAGCATAGATTCTTTAGATGAAGAATTGGCTCCTACGTGAGAAGCTTCCACTGAAGAAGATATACCTCCCCAAGAAACAGTTTCCACCGAACCTATAGTCACTACAGAGCCTGAAGTATGAGATAGCCCTATAACTGAAACCACTGTATCAGATTCATCAGATATAGCACCGGTAGTCTGAACTTCAGAATTATAGAATCATGAATTATTAAAAAACTCTCGGTATTTCTGAGAGTTTTTTAATAATTCACTATTTAAATCTATCGTGAATACATAAACTTTTGCACAAAGAAGAGCTTTTCCATATACTCGTGAGTGTTATTTTTATCTATATTTTTTATGTTTAATCGTCAAACTATCGGAAATCTTACCGTTGGAGGAGTTCTCGTGGGAGCGTGGATATTTTTCACGAGTGTATACTTTTTCCTTTCTATAGGGTATCCTCTTATCATCGGAAAGACCCAATCAGCTGCTATAGCTACAGCTCAACAGCAAGGATATAATACTGCTGTTGCTCAGGCGATGCAGACATTCTCAGGAAATGTATTCCAAAATGGATATGGTAAAGCAGTTCTCGATCTTGCTACGGCTCTCGATGCTCAAGTGAAGGGTGGATGTAAAGAGGCAGTTCCTGTTACTATAGGATCAGGATCACTCGGTATTATCAACACCGCATGTATAGCACAAGCTCAGTCAGGTGCAGTGCAGCCAACTCTAGCAAAATAATTCAGTTTCTCTGAAAAATCCCTCTTTGGAGGGATTTTTCATCATAAATAATCATTCTATAATGAGATATCTCTCATAGAGATAGGAGTATCGCATAAAGAATATATCATAAAATTCATGAGAATATCTTCCCAGCAAGAGAATCTATAGAAAAGGAAATACTTTTTTATAAAAACTTTTGACAATAGCACTCCTTTTTATAAAATGCCAAAGCTTTATCTAAACGTATGCGGGCGTAGCTCAATGGCTAGAGTCTCTGCCTTCCAAGCAGACTGTTATGGGTTCGAGTCCCATCGCCCGCTCCACTTTGATTTGAGTATTAGATTTTTGGATTGTTAGACTTTTGGACTTCTAAAATTCTACTGATCTAGAAATCTAATTTTCTATATCGGGCGTATAGCTCAGTTGGTTAGAGCGCGACACTGATAATGTCGAGGTCCCTGGTTCAACTCCAGGTACGCCCACCATTCATTCATCTCGGAAACTGGCGCAATTGGCTAGCGCACGTGCTTTGGGAGCACGGGGTTGTGGGTTCGAGTCCCACGTTTCCGACCATTCGAATTTTCTAGATTTTAGATTATAGAGGTCAAATCATAGAAATATGTCTTCTCTATAATCTTTTTTCTTCTTTGGCGCTATCGTCTAGTGGCTAGGACACGGGATTCTCATTCCCGGAACCGGAGTTCAATTCTCCGTAGCGCTACCATGTTAATCACACCAGTAAGGTTTAATTTTTTATCTAAAAAAGTTAAACCTTTTTTGGTTGTTTTTC
>JAYWFD010000002.1:0-7562 GCA_043778965.1 Candidatus Altimarinota bacterium | reverse complement strand
CCGATCATTTTATATTTTTCTATTGCTTCTGTATATGCTTCATATTCTCATGTTTCTTCGAGGATTTTCTCTTCTTTTTGGATGATTCATTCGAGTATGCGTATATCGATGAATGCATCCTGAAGCTCATTTTGTACAGTTTTTTGTTCATCCATGAAGTGTATCTGTTCGAGATACCCGAGACTCATATTTCCGATATTCTCTATGGTTCATATATACTCACTTATACGACCTGATACTATCTTGAGAAATGTCGATTTTCCCACCCCATTGGGTCATACTATAGCGATACGATCACTCGCATTTATTATGGTGTGTATATTACCTATTATGGTTTCACCATCGATTTCGTAGAGGTCTATATTGATATTGAGGTGATTCATAGTGTGTGATTGAGAGTATATCTTACGATGATAGAGGATCTTATTCTAGAGAGAAAGAAGAAAAAGTGAAAAAATTTTTGACTTTCATCCAGACATTCATAATATGCTCCACGTTCCTTATAGGTATTCGATTCATAAAATATTCGAAATTCTATTTTGGAACCATACTGATATTCCCCGATAGCTCAGCGGTAGAGCAACCGGCTGTTAACCGGTAGGTCGTAGGTTCGAATCCCACTCGGGGAGCCATATAGAAATCTAAAAAATATTAGACAAATGTCTAATATTTTTTTTATGCTTTATGGGGTCTGATTTACTCATTCCAAAATCGGACAATTGGCCAAAGTGCATTTTTATTATCAGTCCAGAGAATAGGGGGGATGGTCGATATATCTTCCATGGTATCGAATTCTTGAGCTAAGAGTAGTGTTTTATTTTCTGTGAGGATTGTCCAGAGTGAGGGCGTCCCATGAAAAGAGGGAGATAAATCTTTATAAAAACGTCCAGAAAGATTATTGTCCTGCTTCAATCCAGAAATCACAGGAAGGAGGTCAAGATATCGACTAGAAATATGGATGGTGATGACGCCATCTTTCTTGAGAAGAGAAAGATAGAGTTTTATCGCTTCACTTGTTATCAGATGTGCTGGTACGGCATCATCCGCATAAGCATCGATGATGATAATATCATATTTTTTACCTTCTTTTTCTTCAACTGATAGGAGCTTCCTAGCATCTCCGATTTTTATACTCTTTCCTTCACAATGATTCAGAAAGGTGAAGTATTTTTGTGCAAGATGGTATACTTCGCTATCGATCTCAAAAAAAGTAAATGAATCATCGGGTCAACAATAGGTGTTCAAAATTCATGCCCCTAGGCCGATAACCGCAACATCTAGTCACATATCAGATTTTTGCTTCATATACTTCATAACTCTGCCAAGTCATGAAGTAGAGGTATAATAAGAGTTTGACTCTCCTTTGCTTGCATCATCTCTATATTCAAAACCATGAGTGGTCATCTCATGAATGATGCTCCGTTTTATCTTTCCATCGGGATCACTATGCTCAAGTATTTTTTTCGATCCATAGAAATTTCTTTCCGAAGCAATAATATGTTTTGAGTAATCAACTCTATTATAGACAAGAAAACTAATTACTATAATAAATATTATTCAAAGCCATATAACTTGAGTCTTTGATATATCATCTTTCTTTAAGGAGAAACGATAGAGTCTGTATAGAACAGCTATCATCATAATGATGAGTATATAAAGATATTCGAGAGGAGACTTTAGGATGAAAAGTGTCGAGATGAGCACAAGAGAGCTCCCGAGTACACCACCCAGAGAAAGAGCGACATAAAACCAAGGTAACTCTTTGTTTGTAGGGCGATTTTCATAGAGCCATTCATGGCAATAGTGAGCAATTGTGAAGACAGTTAACCAGAGGACGAGAAGAATAATGGGGATGGTTTTATTGTTAGAAAAACTGATAAGAGAAAGTCCGATAAGTGATGAAAAAAATACACACAGAAGTGTTCATAAGCCTATCGTACGTTCACCTCCTCGAAATGAAACAATAAAACTCACGAGATATAACGCTAGTGGCATAATCCAGATAAATGGCATAGAGGCAATAAATCCAGAAATATAACTCGTACTTGTAAGCATGATCATGACAGGAATACTGGCTACTCAGATCCATTCTAAAAAATGAATAAAACTTAATGTTCGTCGTGTTTGAAGAGGAGATATTGATATTTTTTTTATAACTTCATGTGGAAGAAGTTTGGTATGAAGTAGTACGACTAAGAGGCAAATAATATAGAGAGCAAAGAGGATGGTCCACATAACTCCTTGAGTGGCTGTAGTAAAAATAGGCTCAAATAAAAATGGATAACTCAAAAGACCAAGAAGTGAGCCTACATTCGATACTGCATAGAGTGAAAATGGTTCTTTGCCAGTGCTATTTCCATACCAAAGCTGTAAAAGAGAACTCGTAGTAGAAAGTAAGAAAAATGGTGCACCAATACTCACTGATAGTATAGAGAGGATGGCAAGAACAGGTCCGAGACTAAAATAGTGTTCTGAAAATATCGGAGTGACACTCGAAGTCCAAATTAAGTGATGATAGAGAAGAGCCAAGCTTACTATAAGTAGAACGAAGGAATGTATACTCTTCTGGATTTTTAAGGAATAATATGAAATAATAAGTACGTAGATATATCCCCCTAAAAGTACAAGCATGAAAAAGAAAAGCGCTGTAATCCATACCATAGAACTACCACCGAACCATGGTAAGATATGCTTACTAATGAGAGGTTGTATCTGGAATAGTAGAAAAGCGCTTAAAAAAGTGGTAATTGCACAAAGTCTATAAAAAGATGGTGTATATTTTTGCATAAAATGAATGTAATTATCCGCTATAGCTTTTTTATTGTATGGGATATGTGAGGTTAACTTGATCAAAGATCACTTTTGAAGTACTCCTTATTGCAGTACTCAGACTTTCCAGTGAATCATCTCATCGAGTCATGATGCATACAAGATAAGGATAGTTCGGATGATATACGATACCACAGTCATGAAGTTGGTTTATTATCATTCCACTTTCAGAGAGTATTTCTCTCTCTCCGAATTTATGAGCAATAGCAATATTTTTATCGACTCATCATCGTATTCACTTATCGTATTTTGATGAGGCGAGTATAGACAGTGCTGCCTCCGAGGATCTCGGGGAAAGGTAGGAGGAATTATAGAGAATACGGAAAAATGATGCGTATTCTTTTACAGAGAGAGCATAATCCTTATTCTCTGGTAAGGGAACTCAGAGATCTATAAAAGTCTTATTTTGTTGCTCGGGAGGAATATTTTCTAAAAGGGTCTTACTGGCATTATTATCAGAATAGACAATAAGATAATAGAGGAGATCACTGATGGTGTATTCTCATCATTTTTGCAATTGTTTTTCTGGAACAATGGATTGACTCATTGTATCATTACTCCTTACAATTAGTTTTTTTCACATCAGACCTATATCTTCTTCCCACCATTTCATATAACTTATGAGAAGAGTGAGCTTCATAAGGCTTGCAGGGATATACTGTTCATTTTCTCTTATGCCAAACCAAGGACCATTATTGAGATTGCGAAAGTATACAGAAAGTAGTACTCCAGAATGATTTTGGCTAATGTTTTCCTGTATTTTTTGTATAGTGATTTTTTCGAAGGGGATATATTTTTGTTTTGCAAATGAGCTATTGTTCTCGCATTCGAGAAGGGGATTCGTATATGTATATCCAACCTGATGCGCACGTAGATCCTCATCAGGTTGGATATTTGAAGGATAGAGTTTTCCTATAGAAAAACCAAGAGATACTGAAATGATAATGATGAGGGAGATTTGTGGTATTATTTTTCGCATAAAAAACTTTTCGTAAGTATATTTGTTTTTCTTATAAGTCCAGCTATAATACAGCAAATACACACCTATGTCATCACAATTTTTCATTACTACACCGATTTATTATTCGAATGGTATACCTCATATAGGGCATGCTTATTCATCCCTTCTTGCTGATACTATAGCTGCATCAAAGCGTCTTGATGGTATAGAGGTGAAGTTCTCTACTTGAGTCGATGAGAATTCTCAAAAAGTCGTCGAATCTGCTGAGGCACAAGGTATGGAAACTATGGCATATGCTGATATGATGGCAGCAAAACATCGTGCAGTCTGGGATGGGATAGGTATACGATATACTGACTTTATACGTACTACAGAGCCACGCCATCATACTCTGGTTCAGGAAGTGCTCCAGAAATCTTTCGAAGCAGGAGATATCTATGAGTGAGTATATGAGGGCATGTATTGCGTATGATGCGAAGCATTTAAGAAAGCAACGGATCTTATAGAGAAAGATGGTGCGATGATCTGTCCTGACCATCCGAATAAGCTCCTCGAGCATCTCAAAGAAAAAAATTATTTCTTTAAACTTTCGAAATATCGAGATCGTCTTATAGAGTTCTATGAATCTCATCCTGATTTTATCACACCTCATAGTCGCTATGCTGAAGTGAAAGAATTCGTAAAAGCATGACTTGATGATTTTTCTATCTCTCGTGAGACGAATAAGTTCGGGATATCTCTCCCATTTGACCCTGAGCAAGTGACGTATGTCTGGTATGATGCACTCTTTAACTATATCACTGTTTGCTTATGAAAAGAGAAAGATTGGTGGCCTGCAGGCCTCCATGTTATAGGTAAGGATATCGTGCGATTTCACGCGATATACTGGCCTGCTATGCTCTGGAGTGCTGGATATGATCTCCCAAAACAACTCCTTGTCACTGGACACTTCACGGTCGATGGACAAAAAATGTCGAAAACTATAGGGAATGTCATAGATCCAGTAGAGTATATAGAGACATATAATCGAGATATGCTCATACTCTATCTTTTTAGCGCGTTTCCTATAGGAGAAGATGGAGACTTCGATCGCAGTGAAGCCATACTCCAGTACAATGCAAAACTCTCGAATAATCTCGGGAATCTCCTGAACCGCTCACTCACTCTTGCACTTAAGCTGGAGTGAGGGAAAGTATGATCCTATGAGGAGTCGAATATAGCATGAAAGAGAGATGATTATATATCGAAATATATGTGGTATATGAAAATGTATGATCTCAAAGGAGCACTTGATTCGAGTTTTGCCTTTGCGACAGAGCTCAATCAGTATATCGATGCTATGAAACCATGGAAACTTGATACTTCGATCCCAGAGGAACGACACATCCTTGATCAGACGCTCTCTACTATCATGATAGGACTTGCATATATTGGCTATAACCTTTCTCCATTTTTCGAAGGTAAGATGAAGGAGATGCTTGATCGTATAGGAGTAGGGAAGTGATGGGAGATGATCCATGGATTTCAAGTCAATGAAAAAGGAGAACCCCTTTATATGAGACTAGATACAAAAATCTAGTGATAATAATTCAAGAAAATCCTTCTCAAATAAAAATCTTCCCTTATGCTTAATGCTATACCCGAAAACGCTCAAAAAGTCTTCTCTTGAATACGGATGAATGTCTATCAGTGGGATCAGGAACTCTATGATGGATCGGTAAAAACTTTTGAACGTGCTCAATTTCTCGATGGATCATTCGTTCTTGGGGTTCTCCCGAATGGGAAGATCCTCATGACAGAACAGGAACAGCCTTCGAGAGATGTTCCATTTTTTTCACTACCAGGATGAGCTTTCGATACGCCCTCTGAGGATCCACTTACTTGTGCGAAGCGTGAGCTTCTCGAAGAGACAGGTTATGAAAGTGATGAATGGGAACTGTGGTTTGTATTTGAAGGTACCAATAATGTCTCGAATCAGACATATTTCTATATTGCTCACAACTGCAGAAAGATCCAAGAAATTCTTCCAGATGGAGGAGAAAAAATAAATCAAATCCTCCAACTTGAACTCGATGAAATTCTTGCTTTTGCAGAAAATCCCCATTTTGTGCACTGGCCATTACTCCGATATTTTTTCACAGCACGTCTCCATCAGGAGAGATATGATGAACTTAAAAAGATGCTTCGACTTCCTATATAGGTACAAATAGAGTAAGTATGAATTTCCATACTTACTCTATTTGTTTTCAAATTATAGCTCTAATATTTTCCATCCTGATTCAT
Organism: Candidatus Altimarinota bacterium; assembly: GCA_043778965.1. Classification (GTDB taxonomy): domain Bacteria; phylum Patescibacteriota; class Gracilibacteria; order BD1-5; family UBA2023; genus JAGOMW01. The sequence continues at coordinate 1,489 of JAYWFD010000002.1, read as the reverse complement.
CTTGTCCTGCTGTTAAGATATGATTATCATATCCGAATTGTACTTCGGTACTGACATCTTTCCATCTTCACGGAAGGAGGACTCCATTTTTTCGATAACTATAGAGTCATGTCGTTGGATCTCGCTCTATGAAGAGATATGTACGAGGATTCGTCGTATCAAAAAATACATAATCATACTCGATCTTTTGGGTAGTATATCCGGTGTTTTTCACGAGCTCATCGGTATTACGGTATATCCCCCAGATGCCATCTTTTTTTCATGCGAATATGACTGATCCTCCATCAGCTCAGAGTGTCGGATTCATGTATCCTTCGAGTCCGCAGAGGTTCCCCTTATATCGCGTGAATAGACAATAGCGTTTCTCTCCTAGAGGTATTCCGAAGTAGGCATATGATCCTCCATTTTCTTCGAGGAAGGTCTCTCGCACTTCAGTCAGATCACGGGAGATGACCTCCATATCATAGATCACTTTTTTGATGCCATTTGATTCTGTGATATAGAGAAAGTGAGAGCCATTTGATCTATATGAGCCAGAAAGATATTCTGCAGGAAGTTTTCATATAGGGATTCCGTTTTTTATGATGGATGATTCTCATCCTGAGGATACGAGTGTTATAATACTCTGTCAGTTTCATGAAAGTGCTATATGATCGATCTTTGAGTAGGATTCTTGCATAGGGATTCCATTTTTGACTATACGTTTCTCTCCTACTTGACCTGTAGTCCAGACGAGAGTACTTGTATCCTTCGAAAATACGAGAGGGGCACTGAGGATCCCCTTATGCTCTATGATCTTACTTCCATCGGCATAGACGACATGTATATCACCACTCTCTTTATAGACTATAGCTTTCTCTCATCCTGATATACGAGATCCTAGGAGGAGTCGTCCACTAGAGTATACATAGTTGTTAGCGTCTATTGCATAGATATTTTTTCCCATGAGGAGAGGGGTCTGTCCAGTCTTCAGTCTACCAGTAGAGATCACCCCTTCTTGCACGAGTTGCCAATTAGTGCCTGATGCTGTAGCTATACTCGTGAGAAGACTATCTCCACCGCGATCATAGGTGATAGATGGAAGGGTATCAGAAATCCCTACTGAGAGTATACCACCAGAGAGTATACGGATCTCCCCACTGACATATGCACGACTCAATATCTCGTGACTCTGTCCACGAGTGAAGAATGAGAGTGATGAGAGGATAAGTATACCCGCGATGCATGCAAGGGCAAATCCTCCTACCATGCCTATGATAGTGTCTACTATATCAGAGAATTGGGTCTCTTCCTGTAGCAGGTCCCCCCGTTTATAGCTTATAAGCAATAGGATAGCTCCTATGATAAGAAATGCCCATCCCCAACTCACTCCAGATGCCAATTCTCATGTCTTCATATTCGATATCCTGCCCATGAAAGTCATGACGGCGAGTGTGATAATCCCGATGATTGTCAGGCTGACGCTGATCCTATATGATGGCCATTTCCG
>JAYWFD010000001.1:0-7575 GCA_043778965.1 Candidatus Altimarinota bacterium | reverse complement strand
TTCTTAAGGCTTCCATCTCCTTCTAGGTTTCCAGAAGGTGTTTTGACTGAAAGAGAGAAGCTATCATCCTCGGTTCTATTATACCCAAGTGAAAGTCCGGAATTTCGTGATTCTGGGAGATTGAGAGTTCCTGTAAGGGCTGTTATTTTTCCACTTCCATAGACTCCAGAAAGGTCGATAATATCCCAAAATTCCTCTCCTTTTGATTGATTCATTGTATAAGTGAAAGTCCCATCATCCTGGAGATATTGTAGCTTAGCTGATACCGCATTTTCGGTATTAGGATCAAGAAATACAAAATTCGCATCAATATTTGTAGGACTGATATTTCCAGCATATTCAATGATATTGCTCGTTTTATCTCATTTTGTGAGATTGAGAATATATCGTGACTTCTCTCAGTTTTTATGAGTATAGGTCGAAGTTATGCTTCCACTCTGGGACGCCCCTTTCAGAATATAACTTTCAGGTTTCGAATGTATATCTATCTGTATTGGATTATCCGAAGATCCAGATGCACTGATGCTTAGTGTGAGGGAGAAGTATGTGGGCTCTCCTGTTGATATACGGAGTTCCCCTGTACTCGTGATGCCATAAAGGAATACAGATAACTCACTGTTTATTTCTGTAGAAATCCCTGTACCACTATACTTAAGGGAGAAATCTTCTAGGAGAGAAATGATACCACTTTGAGAAAGTATCACAGGATAGACGTACTCATTTCCGATGACAGCACCAGATGAAGTCGCTATAATAATAGGATTTTTCTCGAGTATCGGAAGGAGATTCTCTGTTCCATTTTTTGTAAAATCTTGGAGGAATGCTGTATATCCAGTAATAAAATTTCCAAAATCGCCGCCGAGACTTGCGTCGCGAGTAATCGAACTCGACATAATATCTATATAATCAAGCATCCACCACTTTCCTATGTACCCGCTGATTTCTTCGAAATCTTTCATCATCGAAGGAGTGAGTCATCCTATATCAAGAGATTCTATGATGCCATAATAGCGAGATTTCTCGATATTTGCGACGAGTTGTCATCGGACATCTCGAAATTCCAGAATCTCCCCTCTTATATTTTTTACTGATCCGGAGAGTGACATTTTTGCAGATAACTTTTTATATGTTTCACGTACTGCATCGGCACTGATAGTGAGATCACCAGAGGTTTGTGTAGGAACATCGAATGCTATACGTATAAGAGAGGTATCATAACCACTCGGATAGAGAGAACTATAGAAGTTGTTTACTATTTCGATCATTCCGCTAGAAGTCATGCTGAGAGTATTTCGCATGATCCGCAAATAGGAGGATTCGAAGCTTTCTACACTGACGGGTATCTTTTCTGAAATAGGGAGTTCAGGCGAAAGAGTTGTATTTCCACAGCCTGATAGGATGATACAAGCAGAGAGAAGAATGATTTTTTTAAACATGGGTAGTGATAGAGAATATACAATAAATCTATGATATATCATATCGGGAAAAAATGCCAATTTTCGACTTTGTTTTTTTATGATTTTCGATATTCTTATCTTCGACATAACTCCTAATCATTACTCTATGGCAAATATCGATCATGCACCGAGCAAATATATGCTCAATCTACTCCATGTACTTCCAGCTTTCGCTGACGAAAGCAAGCTCAGAATCAATGCACTTATCGAGATCAATGCTCATACAATCAATAAGTATGAATATATCACCGAGACTGGTACACTCAAACTCGATCGTGTCGGATATTCGACTCTCGCGTATCCATTTGCGTATGGAGCGATCCCATGTACTTGGGATCATGATAATGATCTCCTCGATCTCGTCATCGCCTGAGTCACTGAGTCGCTCATACCAGGCTCCCTCGCAGAGGTCAGAGTCATCGGAGTTATACGATTCGATGATGGAGGTGAGATCGATGATAAGATCATCACAGTCCTCGCTGATGATAAACGCATGGATCATATCACTCACTATAGTCAGCTTGGTCCTCACTGGGAGAAGGAAGCAGTCTACTATCTCGAACACTATAAAGATCTCAAAAAACCTGGAACTTGTAAGTGTAATGGAGTGTTTGGAGTCGAAGAAGCAGTCAAAATCATCAAAGACTGTGAAGAACGCTATGTAAAAGAGTATCTTCCAAAATTTCAGGTATAATTATTATGAAATACTTTCCTTTCTTTCCTGCGATTCTCCTTGTTCTTGTGATAGTATTTGCGAACCTTTTATGAAATGATAAATCTCCATTTATTGTTCTTTTTGTAATAGGAATATCTATCTTTACATCACTTGGCGCTGTCATAGCTATCTTAACTCGCAAAGTTTCCCTCAGATCGTTCCTTATCATTATTTTTCCTACAGTATATAGTATTGTGGTTTTATTTCTGGCGAAGCAAGGTATGGTCGACTCGCAGATATTTCTCTGATTTCGATAGATAGTATGTATAGCGCAGGACTACATCTTCCTATATTCTGAAATCAGACTTCTCAGGATAGTTCAGATGATTCCTGGGCAAGACAAGCTGTAGATAAAGTTCTTTCATGCATACTTACTGATGAGCAAATGCTCCGAAGAGAAAATCTGAGACTGTATCGAGAGGCAGTATGTATGGTAGTCGATGAAATAATGATCAATCCTTCACTTTATTTATATTATTACGAAGATCATGGCACAAATACTCCCCACATGACATGAAGTCATACTCTGAGAATGACGGATTCTCGAACTCATCGCTTTCGAAGTGGAAGTGAATGGCAAGAAAAAAATGTTCGAAAGAGTACGTCGTCCACCCTGAGTCCGAGTGATCATCACGAGAGATCAAAGAATCCTCCTTTCCCGAGAGTATCGCCGAGAGCAAGGGAAGTACGATTATCGCCTTCCATGAGGAAAAGTGATCGATACGATTAAGGAGATGCGTGAATTTGATGGAGATATAGTCGAAGAGGCGAAAAAGGCTGCTACCCGTGAAGCTCGTGAAGAGGCTGGAGTGATGATCCAAAATCCAGAACTCATACATAGTTCTCACTGTGGAGCGAATGTCGAATGGGATCTCTACTACTTTCTCGTGACTGAGTTCGATGATACGGGAGAACATGATCGAGATGATGTGTGAGAGTCAGATATGACGACGGCTTGGTATACGTTCGACGAGGTGAGAGAAAAAATCCTTATGAATGAGATGAGTGAAGATAGAAGTGTAGCAGTAGTACTAAAATGGATAATGAGTTTGACGAGAGAATAATATTCTCTAGAATTGATTTTCAATTTCTAAAAAATGATTTTACGTAGAACTCTTATTTTCGGTACTCTTGGAGCAATAGTCCCTGCGAGTGCTTTTGCAAAAAGATCGAAACCTACTCGTACAATCACCGGAGTTCAAGATGCTGCTATGCGAATTGCCTCAGAAGTAGTCCGACCAGAGTATCTTCCACAGCCGACAAGAATTCAGAAGATCGAGGGAGCATTTTCAGAACCTATGTATATCGATAACATAACTCGAAAAGATGATATCACTTGATTATTTTCTTCTGCACGAGATTTTTTTCGGACTGGATATGTATGAACTCGATATGAGCAGAGAAAGCAAGAACTCGAGAGAAAGTATCCAGGATATGAGATTATACCATATGTTATAGCTCCAGCAAAGATCGTCGGTGGCAAAAAATATGAGAAAGATGTAGAGATTATCTATATGGCAAGAAGGAGAAATCCGACCCCAGATAAAAAAAATCCTGCTTCTGACTGGCTTCTTGAGTGGATATGACCACTAGAAAGTAGATTTGATATGGATGTTATCGGAGTTGCACCAAGAGTAAAAACATATGAAGATATTTCAAGATCTAAAAGTCTCTGAGCAGGAACCAATTTTCAGATACATGATCATTCAAATATCGGAAATGATACAGAATTAAAACAATATACCATACTTGCTACCCGATACCCGCAGTATGGTGAGAAGGAATCAAATATCCAGACGCCATTTTCCGAGTGACTCGCAGTACCGAGTATCCTCCAGAAAGGAAAACAATATTTTCGTGATCTCCAGACAGAAGTCACGAAAGATCTCGTGAATGCTCCTTGGGCTGTGACGCTTCGAGATATCGAATGGTATAAGATCATCCAGTGACTTATCGTTACCGAAAATATGAGTGTGGCGCCAAGCTGACTCAGTGAGAGAGAAGAATTACAATTCTATGAACGTGAACTTACCAAGGTATATGCTCTTCTCTGAGCAAATGGAAAAGATGCTTTTCAGAGAAAGAGTAGTGCATGAGCAAAGGGCATCGTCCAATTTACAGAAGGAGCTTGGAGTGGAAGAGGGGAGGAGTGGGATAAGAAAAATAATAATGGGGACAGAACAGGAATACGCCATCACTATCTCCTTCCAGGGTATAGTATCAATCCTGAATTTTCTGAAATGATATCCGATCATAAAACTTCTATACTTGCTGCCTGTGCACACGTAACGAATCAGTATAGAGAATATCAGAGAAGTAAGGCGTACAGTTGGTTTAAGGGTATAGATACCTTATATAAACTCGTAGTACTTGCGGCAGGATACAATTCCAATAATACCCATAGAGTGAGGGATATATCGAATGTATATCAGAATGGAAATGGGTGAATATCTTCTGTTATCGATAGATTTTATCGAATCCTCACGAATGAACACCCAGAAGAAACCCGTGGATATATGAGAAAATTTCTCTTTGCTCTCAAATCTCTCTGATACCATGTTCCTCAAGTTTCGTTTATGGATGTGACTCGATATAATCCATCAATATAAGCCTCGCACTCTCAGCATCGATATCTTCGGCTCAGTTGAGCTGAGCTTCACTCGTCGTGAGTCGCTCATCGTGGAGGATGATCTTTATCGAAGGGAAAGCTTTCTCGATATCTATTGCGAATTTTCGTGTTTTCGAGCTATGAGTAGATTCCGTCCCATCTATATTTAGAGGAAGGCCTATAACTATAACTTCAGTTTTTTTTTCGAGAAGCCATTTTTTTAGATAATCAATGAGAGTATTCGTTGGGATTGTCTTATGGGCAAAACAAAAACCCTCGACGCAGTAGGCGAGTCAGGATTTATGAGTTCCATAGTCTATGGAGATGTACGAGTGTTTTGTCATTACGAGGGAAAAGGTGAATCCGAGTGAAATGAGGAGAGAAGTCTCCCTGCTAGGTGAAGCAATCCAGTCACGATAAGTAATCCTTTTTATAGCTGAATCTCCACGCTCCGCTCGCGATGACAGAAGAATGTAGCAACTAATCTTTTATATGTACTTCCACCACGATCTTTGCTATACTCTCACGAGTGATATGAAGGTAGACGAGATGGGTTCCAGAAGTCTTGATATGAGTTTTATTTGGGAGTTTTACATCATGTTTTTCGAAGTCGACATGCCACTTTTGTGCTATACGTGTGATGATCTCATGCTCATTGATTCACCCGAATATTTTTCCATTTTTTCATTGGAGTATAAATTCTAGCCTCTGACCTTCGAGGAGCTTCTGTATTTCATAAGATTTTTCGAGTTTGAGTCGAGCTTGATCTTTGGATTTTTTTTCCTTCTCTTTGAGTTGCTTCATCCGCTCAGCTGTGATCTCTCGTGCGAGTCACTTCGGTATGAGCATATTGCGAGCTTGAGCACTCGATACTTCGATGATATCTCACTTATGTCCGATATGGGCGATATCAGCGAGAAGTTCTATGGTGAGGAGGTTTATAGGCATAGATTTAATATATAAAAAATAGAGAAAAATGCAATATTTACACGCGCAAAACACGCGCAAAACAAACTATTGACTTTCATCATATTTCACTATAATCCCCGCACGAGTAGAAAGTTTTATGCTTCTATTGCTAACGGCATAAGATGAAGATATAATCCATAATTCCTACTTCGAATCCTCTAGAGTACCCACATTCCATATTTGTTCTTCTTGCTTTGGGGTATCGCCAAGCGGTAAGGCAGCGGACTTTGACTCCGCCATTCCTAGGTTCGAATCCTAGTACCCCAGCCATATAAAAACGAGCTCGCAGACCTACATGCCTGCGGAACACATAACATACAGAAATCCTTTAAAGTAGAAGAGACTCCAATTATTGGGGAGTCTCTTTCTTTTTGTATTTTTTTATTCAATATTAAGAGTTCTAGGATGTCCTGCTAACATAGCAGGTCGGATTCGAACTTTTTAAGATACGCTTAAGGATCAGGAATCTTCAGAATATAATTTTTTTAACTTCTTCTTTTTTCATCCAAGTTCCGAGGTGTCCGACTTGGTTGAATCTTTGAGCTCAATATATACCTGTTTATCCTTGAGAACTATATCTGCTTGTATCATAGCAAGAATCTCTCGTTTCTCATCTTTACTTCCGTTCGCTATAATGTATCTCATGAATTCTCTGAGATTGATTTGTTTTACGGATACCACATCTCGAGAGTCCTTTCGTAGGAGTTGGGACTGGAAGAGATTATATCTTCGTATTTCTTCTTTGAGAGTATCTGAGAGAGATATAGTATTCACATCAAGTGTATCTACCATATCAAGTAATTGGATGATAAGGGCATCTTCTCTGATCATCGGATTTGGACAATGATGGTCATGGAATTTTGTACAATGGTAGTAAATGTAGCTTTTGGGTTCTTTCTGCCCAAGTATTTTTTTGAACTTCTCTTGAGCTGTAATTCAGGATCCACAGAGTCCACACTTCATGATCCTTGTGAATTCAAAGTTCTTATTCCGTGGTCTATACCTCGGTGAAAGATTGAGTTGATCCTGTACCTCATTAAATATTTCTTTGGTAATAATCGGCTCATAATTTCCCTTACACCAATTCTTACTTCCTCTCGGATACTCGTACATACCATAATACATAGGATTATTGAGCATAGTGTATATGGCGGATACTGTAACAGGTTTTCCTGTATGAGTTCTCATGGGAGTATCTTCCAGTAGCCAACTGTATATCGCTCGACCACTCATTCACTCATGAGCTACCTTTTCAAATATAAGTGCTACATATGGTGCTCTTTCGGGATCGATGACGATACGACCACCATTTCTCATAAAGCTTCTTTCATTGAGATATCCAAGTGGTGCTCTATGAGGAATATGTCCTGTCTGTGCTTTGGTTTTGAGTCATCTCACGACATTTATACTTCGATTATCATTCTCGAGTTTTGCTTGGGAACAAAGTATCATGAGAAGGAATTTCTCATTCGGAGCATTCTTAAAAGTTTGACCATTCGTTCGTATTTCATGAAGCCTTCACTCATCCATGAGATCAACTACTGATCAGAGGTCTCATGCATTTCTTGAGAGTCTATCTGGAGCCCAGGAGAGAATCGAGTTATATCTTCATTGTCTGAGTCACTCGAGGAGAGTATTAAATCCTTCGCGAGACCCTGATGCTTTTGCTGATTTACTCTCCCGAATAATCTCGACGACATTGAGTCCATCACGATCTGCTACCTTTCTCATCGCTTCGATCTGAGAATCGAGTGAGAGTGCTTGCCGTTCATCGTCTTCCGATGATTTCCTCACATATAGGCAGTAGGTCTTCTCTATATCTTGAG